>JAJYGZ010000221.1 GCA_021790495.1 Actinomycetes bacterium | reverse complement strand
AAGAGGCGCGACTTCACCGTGGACTGGGTGCACTTGAAATTGAACGACCAGGCGCAAAGAACTGTCCTTCTCAAGGACCCATTCAGATCAGAAGACGACCGGGTCGATAAGCTGATTGAGAGTCTTTAGTCTTTTTGCGCGCCAGCATTCTCCGCGGGTGGCGCCCGGTTGGGGAGAGTTGTTTGGCAGTCGATGAGAATGATGAGATGGTCGATGCTTCAATGCCGGCGCCTACGCCTAAGCGCAGGCGGATCGGCCACCCCAATCTGATAGCCTTCGCAGTCTCCATCACCTTTGCTGTGCTGATCCGGCTTTTTGTCTTCCAATCCTTTTACATACCGTCGGGTTCGATGATTCCGACGCTGCAAGTGGGAGACAGGATCGTGGTAAGCAAACTCTCGTTCGCAATCCAGGGCGTGCACGAGGGAGACATGGTGGTCTTTGTCCGCCCGCCTGCCGACACGGTTGATCCCGGAATCCAGGATTTAGTCAAGCGGGTGATCGGGCTTCCCGGCCAGACCATTTCCTCTGCCAACGGGCATGTCTATATAAATGGAAAGCTCCTTTCGGAGCCGTATCTTCCCCCTCGCGATTTTACCTACCACATCAAGACCCAAAAGATCCCGCCCGGGGACTACTTTGTGATGGGCGACAACCGCAGCGACTCATACGACTCGCGCTATTTTGGCGTGGTTCCCGGAAAGCTCTTTGTCGGCAAAGTGGTCTTGCGCTTCTATCCGCTCAGCCGTTTCGCCATCCTTTAAACCCGGGCCGAATTCGAAGAAGATTTCGTATGTCTACTCAACTCTCAACCATGCCATGCCGATTACAAAGCTGTGAAGCGAAACTCTCGGGTATCGCTTCGAAGATTTGCTAAGGCAAAGGTGCGAAGGGAGTCAAGGTGCCGCTGATTAAGGCCAGCTGTCCAAGTTGCGGAGATGTGGAGCTTACGCTCTCAGAGTTGAGAGTGCTTGTTTGCTCGACGGACGGCACGGCTTCATATAATTTCCGTTGCCCGTCTTGCACCTTTCGAGTCTCCAAAAGCGCTGAAAAGGCGGTCGTCGATATCTTGCTCTCCTCGGGAGTTTCGATGAGCTTTTGGCGCATGCCCCAAGAGTTGGAAGAAGTCCACGACGGGAGCCCGATCTCATACGACGAGCTTATGGACTTTCACTATCAGCTAGCTGGAGACGATCTGTTTGAACGACTCACGGGGACTGGGACGGGGACGTCAAAGGAAGACTAGGGAACGGCGCGCTATGGAGTCGGCGCTTCGAAGCGTCGCCAAAGTGGAGAAGCCGGGTTCCCGTCGATAAGTTCGGATAACACTTATCTCGCCTGGCGAGTATCTTAGTTGATATGTTCAACTTGGATCCGGGAAAGATCTTGATCGTGCTCACGGTGGCGTTGATTGTTCTCGGTCCAGATAAGTTGCCCGCCGCCATGAAGCAAGTTGGCAAGTACTGGAACGAGTTTCAGCGCGTTCGCTCGCGCCTTCAGAGCGAAATGAGCGGAGCTATTTCAACGTTTACAGATGCGGTCGGCCCCTTATCTGGAGCGATGGACCTTGGGCTTTCGCAGATAAAGGGTCCGCTCGGCGTCGCGGCGTCGACATTTCTGGGCACAAATTCACTTGGGCCTGAACCTTCTTTGCAGCCGACGGCGGCTGCGGACTCTCCCGCGCCAGAGCCCGTCGTCACTTCGGACCTTAGCCGTCAGTTTCGCGTCGGGGATTACATGGAGCCCTGGAGCGCTGTCGACGGCGTCTCCCATCCGGTCCTCGAAGCTGATCCGTACCTTAACTAGCGGATCGACGACTAGGTGAAGCATTGACCCCCATGAAACTGCCGAGGTTTTTAACCCGAAAGTCAAAGCGGCGCGAAGCCACCGGGACGATGAGCGTCCTGGAGCACCTTGCTGAATTGCGTAGCCGAATGATCAAGGCCGCCGTGGCCGTTCTCGTCGGTTCGATCATCGCGTACTTTCTCTACGACCCGATGCTTAATTTTTTCACCCAGCCCTACTGCCACGTCTCGGGTAAAGAGGCTTGTTCGCTATATGTGACCGGTCCTCTGGACGGCTTCGCTTTGCGAATCAAGATATCGGGATACGGAGGGATGTTCATCGCTTCCCCGGTAATCCTTTGGCAGTTGTGGCGCTTTATCACCCCGGGATTGCACTCTAAAGAGAAGCGCTACGCAATACCGTTCGTATTTGCGTCGGTGCTGCTGTTCGCGGCCGGTGCGATGGTGGCTTATCTTATCTTTCCCCACGCGCTAACTTTCCTCCAGTCCGCTGGGGGCTCGCAGCTGCGGCAGATTTACACTCCAAGCAGCTACCTCAACTTGATCGTTCTTCTAATGGTCGCTTTCGGTCTCTCGTTTGAGTTTCCCGTGGTGCTGGTGGCACTGGAAATCGTGGGGGTAATAACCCCGCAGAAGCTCGCAGCTTCGCGTCGCTGGGCGATCGTGATCATTTTCGCCGTTGCGGCGGTTGCGATACCTAGTTCCGATCCGTTCTCTCTCTTCGCGATGGCGATTCCTCTCGTCGTCTTTTATGAGGTGGCGATTATTGTCGGGAGACTCGTGCTACGCCGCAAAAAGCAGGCGCAGATCGCCGCTTAAATGCTTGGAGGGCGATTTAAGCACTTCAAAGCCCTCTAGGATCGTAAATGGAAATATCGCGAATTGACTGACTTCTTGCAACAGGAAGCCGGCTATGCGTCGTTTGTAGAGCGCACCGGCCTTTCGCCGGACCCATTTCAACAGCGTGCCTTCGCGGCGATTGACATGGATCGATCGGTCTTGGTGGCGGCGCCAACCGGGAGCGGCAAGACCTTGGTTGCCCAATATGCGGTCGACCGGTCGCTCTCGCTGGGGTGGCGGTCGTTCTATACCACTCCTCTCAAAGCGCTCTCCAACCAGAAGTTTCAAGAGTTCACCGAGATCTACGGAGCCGACAGGGTCGGCCTACTCACCGGGGACAACGTAATAAACCCGGGCGGCGACGTGGTAATTATGACCACCGAGGTGCTTCGCAACATGCTCTACGAGGGCGGCTCAGACCTGTCGAGGCTTGGCTACGTGATCATGGACGAGGTGCACTATCTGCAAAATCCTTACCGCGGAGCGGTATGGGAGGAAGTCATCATCCACCTCCCCGAAAGCGTAAGCCTGGTCTGTCTCTCGGCCACGGTGTCAAATTCCGAGGAGTTCGGCGATTGGATCCGTACGGTCAGAGGTCCGACGGATGTGGTCGTGGAGACGACCAGGCCGGTTGAGCTTGTCCATCTTTATGGCGTGAGTTCGGGCCGAGGTGGCGAATTCGACATGTTTGACGCGTTGATAGACGACAAACCCAACCCGGAGTGCCAGCGTTACGACGATCCTCGATCCGCCGGCATCGTAGTCAGACGGCGCGCCAATATCCGCTCGGCGACGCCGAGACGAATCGAGGTCTTGGACTACCTGCGCGACGCTTCGATGCTTCCTGCCGTCTTTTT
>JAJYGZ010000231.1 GCA_021790495.1 Actinomycetes bacterium | reverse complement strand
GCGCCGCGCATCTCCCCGGGCACAGGTGCTTAGCGCAAAAGCGTAGCTCAATTGAGTGATAACCTCTCGCATGGCACGACGCAGTTAACTTTGGCCGAAATCCTCGCCCAGCCTACGCTTGGCCTCAATCTGGTCACTTCGGATCTCTCTGCGTTGTCCCTCGCCATAACTGGTGCGCACTCCTTCGAGATATCGAGGCCAACAAGGTGGTTCTCAGCCCATTGGATCGCACTGACAACTGGCCTTCGCCTCAAAGGACGACCCGACGAACAGCGCGAGTTGGTAGCTGAACTACATCGGGCTGGAATTGCCGCTCTCGGCTTCGCCCTTGACATCAACTTCCGCTCAGTCCCTTCAGCGCTACTTGAGGCAGCGGAGAAGGTCGGGCTACCGGTCTTTACGGTACCGTTCGACACCGGGTTCGCAGAGATCATTGCCTTTGTCAACCAGGCGCTCTTGTCACCTAACGTAAACGCGCTGCGGCGATTCGTCTCGGTGCAGGACTATCTGCTCGACTCTTTACTTGGCCCAGACGCCGTTCAATCGCTGATCGATCGGCTTGCGCCATTAATCCCGGCCGAGGTGGCGCTGGTGAGTGCCGACGGCGAATTAGTCACCGCCGCCGAGGGCCTCTCTATGGCCCTACTTGGCGAGATCGTCGCAAAAATTCAATCAAATGCCGCCGGGACAAGAGGGTCGGTGCCAAAATCCTCCTCGAGACGAGCGGAGAAGTCCGGTGAAACCCAGCTGGGAAGTCTCACCCAGCTGCTGGAATTTCCCACCTCGGCGGGACCAGCGCTGGCGCTTTCGGTGGTATCCCCTACCCAACCGGCCCTTTGGCTAACGCTGGTCAAGGTCATCGAGGACGCCTCGGAGCCGGGATTCAATCTCGCTTTGCCTTTGATACGCTCGGCTGGACACATTCTTTCAATCGCACTCGAGACTCGCAACGACAAAAAGGCTGAGAGGCGCGCAAGTGCGCGGGCCCTCATTTCCGAACTCTGCGGCATCAAGTCGATAAAGGCCTCGCTTCCCAGAGGCGCCAGGTCAGCCACGGAGCGCCTCCTTGATCTGGGCATCGACTTTTCGCTTCCGGTCGTTGTCGCGTGCGGTTATCCGGTCAGCGATCTGGTCGGCGACGTCCGCGACGACATTTCGCAACGAGCGGAGAGCCTCGTCGCGTCGAAGGCGAGAATGATTTGGGATGTGCATTCCGAACACGTTGTGGTCATACTGCAATGTGAGCCTGACGAGGTCGAAAAGTACCTACTTTACGACCTCGGCGCCTCTAAATACAGCTTTGGGATCTCCGAAGCAATCGTCCCCTCAGGGACGTTCGCGCAGGCTTATCGGGAGGCCTGCGCCTCGGTTCTCGAGGTGATACGTTCGTCGGCATATTCAGGAGCACCCAAGGCCCAAGATCTCAGAGATGCCCGCTTGCTGCATTTTGCCAACTGCTCTATGGTCACATGGCTCTTGGCTCAAGCCGACGAAAAGCTGCTCGCGGCGAAACAGGCCGAGCGCCAGAGCGCCTTGGCTCTGGAGAAAAACGCCATCGCGACGATACGGGCCTACCTGGAATCCAATCTCGACATCAACCGGGCCGCTGGCGTACTGGGCATCCATCCCAACTCGATGCGCTATCGCCTCAAAAAGGTACGCGAGCTCAAAGATGTCGATCTCGACAATTTTTCGGACTTGGTGAATCTTTATCTCGCGTTGAGAATGCTGCCTTTGATATAGGGGTCCGCCTCGCCTTGTTCTGGGTCGGCGATCGATATTTGCCACACGACGCCGTCTTTGGCGAGCAAGTGCCTCGTGGTGGGGCGGCGCTAACGAGTTGCAATGGGCACTGCTAGTTTGGACTAAGGATTTTTACCCGAGATGAGGAACCTTGGATCAAACCGCTTTTTGGCACCCCTTTGCGAACATGGCAGAAGTAAGCGCGAATCGGCTCACCATCACTCGCGGAGCGGGAAACTACGTCTATGACGACTCCGGGCGCGAATACTTGGACGCCACCGCGTCTCTCTGGTACGCCAACGTCGGGCATGGCAGGCCCGAGATAGCCGACGCCATCGCCTCCCAAGCCTATAAATTGGCCTGCTACTCGACATTTTCTGACGTCACCAACGAGCCCGCGGAGGAGTTGGCGCACCGGATTGCGGCGCGCGCACCGATGTCGGGGGCGAAGATCTTCTTTGGGTCTGGTGGAGGCGACGCGATAGATACCGCGGCCAAACTGGCGAGGCGCTACTTCTTCGAGGTCGGAGAGCAAAAGCGCCAAATTATCGTCTCGAGGCGAGATAGCTACCATGGGACACACGGCTTTGGAACCTCGATGGCGGGCATCGCGCCGAATCGCGTCGGATATGGCGACCTAATCGGCGACGTAGCCCTCATCGACCGCGACGACCCCGAGGATCTAGCGCGCCTCGCCCAGAGCGTCGGGGGCGACGCCATAGCCGCAGTCTTTGTTGAGCCGGTAATTGGAGCTGGCGGAGTGCATCTGCCGGTTGAGGGTTACCTAAAGAGAATGCGAGAGATCACCACTCAGATCGGAGCTCTTCTCGTCGTCGACTCGGTGATATGCGGCTTCGGAAGACTTGGGGAATGGTTCGGTCCGGAAAGATTCGGCGTCATCCCGGACATGATCACCTTCGCCAAAGGAATTACCAGCGGATATATTCCCCTTGGAGGTGTGGTAATTTCGGCATCGATCTCTGAGCCGTTCTTTTCTGGCACAGGCGCGCCATTTCGCCACGGCCCAACCTATGCGGGACACCCAATCGCTTGCGCCGCGGGATTAGCGAATCTTGACATCCTCGAGGATGAGGGCCTCATATCCAAGGGGCGCGATCTGGAAGCAACCCTGGCCGACGCTCTAAATACCACTCTAGACTCACCGATCGTCACCGAAGTTCGAGCCGGACTCGGTCTTTTGGGCGCGGTCGAAATTGATCAGGATTACCGCAGCGCCAACCCGCAGGCACTCGTTCAAATTCAGATGGCGATGCGCGAACGCGGGGTGCTGATTCGACCGTTGGTAAGTTCACTCGCGGTCTCGCCTCCGCTCACCATAAACGACGCAGAGATCGAACGCATCGGATCATCCTTTATCGAGGCGATCAAGTCGGTGAGTGCACTTAGCTAGATTGCCGCGCCCGCTTCCGCCCAAAGGCACGTATATCGGCTCCTAAGCGCGGGGCTCGGCGGGGCAGCAAAATATCCGAAGCACAGCGCTAAGCTCATCGACAACGGGGCGCAACTTCGCCACGGATCGATCGTTAATATCACCCAAGGAGTAGCCGCATGAAAGTTGCCGCGCCTCAACCGATGAGAAACAACAAGGGACCGTCCACCGGCTTGCGCCAGCGCAATCTGCTATTAATCGCGGCGCTTCCATTTGCGATCTCGCTAGCGCTGGTCATCGGACTGTTGGCCTACATCCACGCGCGCACCAGCGCAGTCCCGGTTGCGGGTTCACTATCGTCGATAAGCCCG
>JAJYGZ010000054.1 GCA_021790495.1 Actinomycetes bacterium | reverse complement strand
GACGCGCCGGAATTATCGTCGGCGGGATTGCTACGGTTGTGGCGGGAGTTAGAGGCGCTCTGGTGATGAGGGCATCGGCGGCGCGCAATAGGGTGAAAACCGCCATTTGAGGTCGCGGCGGGGGTTCATTTTCCTCCCCGAGAACGGGGGCGACCATGCGAACGCGCAGCGGCGGTCACAGCATGAGCAACCGCTAGTGAGGACTAAGGCTTGGTCCACCCAAAATTCTTTGCGACCTCTTACCTCTTTGGCCATTTGGCATCCCGCCAAGCTGCACAGTCGCGCCTTTGCTTTTCGCCAACGGCCAAATTCCCGAACCCACAGCGTCAGCACGATGCGCGATCACGGCCGATCGCACGAGGTTTGCCCCGGCGGTACGTCGTGACATTTGACCGCGACCCCAGCCGGCCCAATCACTCTGGGCAGGGTGCTCGGCCAAGCGCCCTGCGAATCGTCATTGCGCGGTAAAGATGTCTTCGAGTATCCAGATCGAGCATTGCCTGCAAGCAGCCGTCACATTGTGCCAATCGTGCCACTTGGGATCGAGATCCTTGTACTTTGGCAGCTCCAGCGCATCCAGGTCGTATGGCAGCGGATCGGCCAACTGCACCTGCAGCTGCTGTAAGGCCGACTGGCCGTTTGGCTGAGGGTAAAGCAGATCGAAGCGTTTCAATGCCTCAACAGTGTCACCCCGGCCCATATCGTCGAGCAATGCCGCGGTATCGAGGTAGTCGCGGGTGGCGTTTCGCTTGAGAATCAGCACCGCCTTGATGCGAAGAATTTCCGCTTCGGTGGGAACGACGAGTTTGGCTCCGCGAACCTCGATGGCGGTGGTCTCAAGCGGTGCGGCACGAATGAGCTGGCGGATGCCAGTTTCGATCCCGTCTAGGCTACCCAGGATCTGAACAGGGCGATTCAATCTTGCAGTTGTCCATCCCGCTACAGACTCCAACTGTGCAAGAACTTCGTCGAAGCGCTGGCGCAGATCGTCAAGCACGTGATCGGCATCGTTGGAACGGCGATGCTTCGCATATATCGCCGCCGCGGTGCCGCCCACCAAGACTGCTTCGGGGAGAATCTTTTGCCGTCGCGCCGCGGCGGAGAGAACTTCTTCCCAGTCAGTTAGACCGCCCTCGGATATCTTCGACGTAGTACTTCCAGAAGGAGAATCGCTGGGCGCGGGAGTCCCGCTCGGTCCTGAGCGTGGCAATTCGGTAGGTCCTTTCGCGAACGGATTCATCCCCAAGAACAGCGACACAGAGTTCCGCCCACGCATCTCTACCGCCGCGCTCGATAATGTCATCGATTGCTGCGGCAGTGAGCTCTTCGTGGTCGAGGTGGCGATGCTTCATCGGAGAATCCTTGCCCGTGCGTGCTGCAAGCTGCGCACATACATCAATTGTATGCCCTCAATTCATCGCTTGCCAGCGTTGCCTTTTGGCAAGGTCAAAGAACCCTTGTTGACGCCGACCCAGGGCGGATGTAACGAAAGCCCCCGAGCGTCCACCCTGCCCAGGACCCTGGCCACCTAGGCGACACTGGGGAACTTGTCATATTTTGATGCCGTCTCAGTCCCTGGTCAAACAATACGGCATCGGCCGCAAAACAATTCCTCGATGACGTCAATGGAATCCATCGACCCTGGTCGGGTCGACTACGCACCGCCATATGGCCACAGCAGGACACAAGTTCTAACAAATCGCGCTCGCGTACGCGGGGTCACTGCGGAGATTTATCCTTTAGAGTTGGCCCTACAAGACAATTCGATTCGCCGAGAAACGGACGTCAAGGTGCGGAGATCTGAACCATGAGAAAGCCGGTCCCCCCTTCGCCTCCATCAATGCATCGCTAATGGACACATACGAAATCCCATACTTCGCCATCGCTCCTCCCCGGTACCGAGCTCCGATAGAGCCATTCAAGAGCCTCGATCAAACGCGAGAAATCGCAAGGGCTATCGCTGCCTCGAGCGAACTTGTCGCGATCGAATCCGCACAGATCAAGGCCTTGGCTCCTAGCTACCTCGGCGACCAATTAGATTCCTCGAATTCACTCGATCCGACCCACTGGTATCTCCGCTCCCCCGCTTCGAGCGCCGCGTTTGTTCTGGTCGTAGATTGTCTCAACTTCGGCTCCGGTTATTTCAGGCACCTCGTCAAAGACAAGAGCGATTCGGGATACATGACGATGGCAGCTGGGTTGGTTCGCTACTTCGATCTACACTGGCCATTTCCGCCCAGCCACCTTGGCTCACTAGATGCCGCCGCCATGCTTGGCATCCTTTCTCAAGTGCCCCCATATGGCAATGAGATCTTCGAATTCGCGGGCTCGCTCGCCGGCGCGGGTGCCGAACTTGGCATGCACCTGGCCGACAAGTTTTCAGACAGCTTCGAGGAGTTTTTCGCAAGCGTTGGCGCTCGGCCCGAAGCGCTCATCGCCGAACTTACCAAGCTGAAGTCATACCGCGATGGCTACTGTTGGGAAGGGCGCAACTTCTGGGTTCTAAAAAAGGCCCAGATCACGGTCTCGGATCTCGCGTTGGTGGCTGGACACCACAAAGCCCAAGGGAGCCGCCTTGGCGCCTTGGATTACGATAATGTCTCCTCTCTCACCGCCTTTGCCGACAACTCGGTCCCCCACGTCTTGGCCACAGATCACATATTGACATACCGAAAGGACCTGGGAAACCATATCGCCTTGGGTGCTGAACTCGAATATGGCTGCGCAGCCGAGATCGATATCCGGGCCGCCACCATCGTCGCGATTGACGAACTCGCTGGAGTCCTCAGTTTGATATTGGAACGCAAGGTGAGCGCAGCTGAGGCTGACGGCATGGTGTGGACGAAAAAACATCGCCCCCAAGACCGCGCGCGCTACCGCCGCTCGCTTTCGCACAAGACTTGCTCGCTCTACTACTAGAGCCGCGGCCATGGGCAGGGCCGTTCCTCTCGACAACTCAGTTTCAGCACGCCGAAACCGCGGAGTCACCAGAACACTCATCCGATTAGTTTTCGAGGCCCCTCGAACTAGCGGCTACTGAACACCTACACGCCAAGTAACTATACATATACACGCCAAGATGCTGAACCATTGCACCTCCGGATAACAGTTTCGGCCACAGCCGTACAATGAAATGAAAACGCTGCTGAGGCTAAACGCGCGGACATAGTGAGGAGTCCCCACCAGTTGGTGGATTAGCTTTCTGGAAGCTCCTCGGATCTCCCAAAGCTTGATGCGCTCAGTGGGATGCATCGGAGCGTCTCCACGTCCAAGTAATAGTTCTCGAGGTGAACCAAATCGATGCCGACAAACCCGCTAGGCGCAACCTTTGCGGCCGCCATATACGCCAAGAGTGGACCCGAAGCCTTGCGTTTAGCGCTTGGTACGGTTATAGAGCAGCGATTTGCCCTCCATCGCCTTTCCGACGCCGAGCAGAAGCGCTTCACGATCCCAGGGCGCCACCAGTTGTAGCGAAACCGGCACCTCGGCACCACGAGAGCCTCCCTGAGGGCTCGGATCGCCTTTGAG
>JAJYGZ010000235.1 GCA_021790495.1 Actinomycetes bacterium | reverse complement strand
TCGCGACCCTCGGATTGGGCACGGGCAAGAATCTTGTCGTCCACGTCGGTTATGTTCGAGACATGTACCACCGTCAAGCCCAAGTGCTCTAAGTAGCGGCGTAGAATATCAAACACAAGCACGAATCGACCGTGCCCGACGTGCGGAACGTCATAAACGGTCGGACCGCAGACGTACATCGAGACAGTGCCCCGCTTGACCGGATTCAGTTCCTGGATCTGACCTGTTGCACTGTTATGTAAGCGGACCACAAACGTATGGTAAAGGCGAAGATGACATTTTCAGTCCCAGAAAAACCAACTCTCGACGACATCGAACACACTTGGAGTGCCCAATGGGACCGAAGTCGGCTCTATAGCTATGACGAATTGGACGAAATAAAGCCCATCTACTCGATCGACACCCCGCCGCCCACCGTATCGGGATCCCTCCACGCAGGCCACGTTCTCTCCTATACCCATACCGACATCGTGGCTCGATACAAGAGAATGTGCGGCTTCAACGTTTTTTACCCAATGGGTTGGGATGACAACGGCCTTCCCACCGAGCGTCGCGTCCAGAATTACTACGGTATTACCTGCGATCCCTCGATAGCCTATGTTCCAAGCTTCGTGCCGATCCCTCCCACGGATTCGGCCGCACGCCCCACCCCTATTTCGCGCACCAATTTTATCGATGCCTGCCAAAAGCTAACGACCGAAGACGAGCAGGCGTTTGAAAACCTGTGGCGTACGCTGGGTTTGAGCGTCGACTGGAGCCGGACCTACACCACGATCAGCCAACGCGCTCAGTTGGTGTCCCAGCTCAGCTTTTTGCGCCTGTTAAATTCCGGACACCTTTATCATGCGGAGTCTCCGACCCTCTGGGACATCGACTTCCAAACCGCGGTTTCACAAGCGGAGCTAGAAGACAAAGAAGAAGACAGCGTCTTTTACTCGCTTTCTTTTGGCCTCCCCGATGGCGCCGAATCACTGGAGATCCAGACAACGCGACCCGAGCTTATTCCCGCTTGCGTCGCGTTGGTGGCGAACCCCGACGACACCAGATATCAGAAATATTTTGGCCGAAAGGCGATTACTCCTCTGTTTGAGATCGAGGTTCCGATTCTTGCCCACCCTCTCGCGGAGATCGAAAAGGGCTCGGGCTTGGCCATGGTGTGCACATTCGGCGACATGACAGATGTCATGTGGTGGAAAGACCTCGGTCTCCCAATGCGATCGATCATTGACCGCGGCGGACGCCTAGTTTCGATCGACTTCGCTTCCGATCGCTTCCAGAGTCGCAACTCCGCCAGCGCCGCTACCAATTACCAGGCGATGGCGGGCAAGACTGTGCGTCAAGCCCGATTGGCTGTCGCGAAGCTTCTCGAAGACAACCAGCACTTTATGGCGGCACCCCGCAAGATTCGCCACTCGGTCAAGTTCTACGAAAAGGGCGACAAGCCGCTTGAAGTTGTCACTTCTTGGCAATGGTACATCCGCACCTTGAACCACCGCGATACGCTGCTTCGATTAGGCAACGAGCTTAACTGGAATCCGCCGCACATGAAGGTGAGATACGAGAATTGGGTTCGTGGGCTGGCGTCGGACTGGAACATTTCGAGGCAGCGGTATTTCGGAATACCGATACCGGTCTGGTACCCGATCGATGCGGCGGGTGAAATCGACAGGTCATCACCTATTTTGCCCGACGAGGATGAGCTGCCGATCGACCCCTTTCAGGATTGCCCTGCAGGGTACGATCCGAATATGCGCAACCAGCCGAACGGATTCGTCGGAGACAGCGACGTGAGGGACACTTGGGCGACAGCGTCTTTGACGCCACAGATCGCGACCGGCTGGGAAGCGGACCCGGTGCTCTTTTCCAGACTCTTTCCGATGGACTTGCGCCCACAAGGCCAGGACATTATCCGCACCTGGCTCTTTTACACTGTTCTGCGCTCCGCCCTTTCAAATGGCGGACTTCCGTGGCGCAACACCGTGATCTCAGGTTTTGTCCTCGATCCGGATCGAAAGAAGATGTCAAAGTCCAAGGGCAACGTCGTCACACCAATGCCGCTAATCGAAAAGCATGGCGCGGACGCGCTTCGCTACTGGGCCGCTTGCGGCAGGCCCGGGGTAGACACCGCAGCGGATGAAAACACCATGAAGGTCGGGCGGCGCCTCGCAATCAAGATCCTCAACGCGTCCAAGTTCGCCTTGTCGATAGCGTCAGGCCCGATCGAATCGACTTCTGATACCCAAGTGCAGCTTGAAGCTATCGACGCAGCCCTTCTGGACTCTCTCAAGAGCACCGTGTCGGCCGCTACCAGTGCCCTCGAAGCGTACGACCATACGCGCGCATTAGAGATCACAGAGACCTTTTTCTGGTCATTTTGCGACGACTACCTCGAGTTGGTTAAACTTCGCGCTTATGGCGCAAGCGGAACCGGCGCGCCATTCGGTTTTTCCAAGACGATTTCGGCTCGCACAACCCTCGTAACCACGATTTCAGTTTTGCTTCGGCTCTTCGGGCCCTTTCTGCCCTTTGTGACCGAAGAAGTTTGGTCATGGTTTCGCACCGGGTCAATCCATGAATCCTCCTGGCCACAGGCTCACACCGTCTTCACTGAGGCGCGTTCCGTAGCGGCCGAACTCGAAGAGGCTGTGGAATTGACGACGCCAGCCGTTGAAGGATTCGACGCCACCGTCGTCTATTACGTGCTATCCAAGGTTCGACGCGCCAAGACCGAAGCCAAGACTTCGATGAAAACACCCGTAAAGCTGCTTTGTGTAGAGGGAAGTTCCGAATCCGTAAACGCCCTCCAAATCGCCAGCGACGATTTATGCGGGGCCACAGGCGCACAGGAGATCGAACTCACCATCAAGCCGACTGCGAATCTTGTCGGAGATACTTCGCTCGACGACCTCGGGGTACGCGTGGAGCTCGACCTTGGCCAATCGGCTGTTGTCACGAGCTGATCATTGACTTTATCTTTTGATAGGGGCACCGCGAGGGGCGTTGCGTAGCGCTCTTGTCCCCCGCGCCAAAAGACGTAAAGCGCTAAATTCGTGGCGGTTCGAACGGCGCCACCAAATGGATCCGCGGTGCTTTCGCGCCCATCATCTTGGTCGCGAAACCCAACAGTCGCAGTTTGAAAGACCAAACGCGGTCGTCGCATGAGTCGACGGCCCGACGAAATACTCGCCTAGTCCAGCCCCGGCAAATTCGCTCGGGTAGGTTTTTGTAACGCCTAGGCTGCTATCGGTAGTTCCGGACAATCCTCGGAAATACTGGCGGTGCGAATAAGCGTTCTTAACTTCGAGAGGAAGTGCGCTTCATCGGAAGGCACCCGAAGCCTCGAATTGGTCCAATCGAAGGGCGAGCGCGCCGCGAGTTTTGGTCCCATCCCATGAAACGGCGCCGAAAGGACGTAACTGGACAATGACTGAAGCTTCGACGTCGGATGGAGTAGTCAAAACCTACACCGGGGAGAAATTCTTCGTACGTGGAGACAAGATCCCCATCATGGCGGCTCTCATATGAGAGCCGCCA
>JAJYGZ010000164.1 GCA_021790495.1 Actinomycetes bacterium | reverse complement strand
TGGCGGTCATGGTCGATCGGGGCCATCGCGAGGTCCCGATCCGCCCAGATTATGTGGGTAAAAATCTACCGACGTCGCTAGCTGAGTACGTGGAGGTGACGCCCGACGTCATCCGAATTTATCGCGAGGGCGAGGGTGCACCTGCCAGTGAGGATACGACGGATGTCTAGCCCCTTGGAGTCTCTCCGGTCCGCCGGGCTGCACTCCGTGGGACAACTCGATAGGAGCTTCATTCTCGATATAGTTTCGCGCGCAGCACGATTTAAGGCCGAACCGCGGCCCGAGCCGAGCTTGACTGGCGTTGAGATTGCGATGCTGTTTCTCGAGAATTCAACACGTACTAGGATCTCCTTCGAAGTCGCGGCGGCCCGACTCGGTGCCAGGGCCTTCAATTTTGATGCTGACGCATCGTCGCTTGCCAAGGGAGAGACGCTAAAGGATACCGTTGAAACCATTGCCTCCTTTGGATGCGACGCCATGGTTGTTCGGTCGCCATCAGCGGGCGCGCCACAGCTGATTTCGGGCTGGATTGGTCGTCCGGTTATAAATGCCGGCGATGGCGCGCACCAGCATCCCACCCAGGCGCTTGCTGATGTCTTTACCATCGCCGAGGCTCATGAGAGTCGGGGAGACTTTGGGCGACTGCGGGTCGGGATTATCGGAGACATCGTCAATTCTCGGGTTGCGAGATCTCTGATCGATGCGTTCGAAATACTAGGCAGCGAAGTGGTTCTGATCGGCCCTAAGACCCTCATGCCGAGCCTTGGCAACGACGCCATAGTGAGCACATCAGATAACCTTGACGACCACCTGGCCACCCTCGATATCGTCTATCTTCTTCGGGTGCAGCGCGAGCGCATCGACCAGGGACTGATTCCTTCGATCGGCGAATACGTTTCGCGCTTTGCTCTAAGTCGAGAGCGTTTTACCAGGCTGCGGCCAAGTGCGTTGGTTATGCATCCCGGGCCGGTCTTTCCGGGAATGGAGGTTGACTCGATGGTCGCGGACGGGACGAGTTCGGTTATCCGGCGCCAGGCGGCCAATGGTGTGTTTGTAAGGATGGCTCTTCTTGAGACAGTCCTGGGAGGATTGGTCAAGTGAGCAAAGCTGTTCGCACCGTAATCCGCGGCGGTCTGGTTGTGGACCGCCGCGGTTACAGGGCCGAAGACGTCTCGATCGCAGCCGGCGTGGTCGCGGCGATAACCAGCGATTTTGAGCCCGATGCCAGCGACATCGAGATCGACGCTCGCCACAAGATAGTGATGCCAGCCTTCGTTGACCCGCACACGCATCTGCGCGTTCCCGGAGGCGAAGAGGCTGAGACACTGGCTAGTGGTACTCGCGCAGCCGCGTTGGGGGGCTACGCTGCGGTGTTTGCGATGCCCAATACCGAGCCTGCACTTGACAGCCCGGTGCGAATCTCGCAGCTCCTCAATGCCGCCGCGGCGCTTCCGGTGCGCGTGCTTTGCGCTGCGAGCATTACGCGAGATCGCGCTGGCGTCGAGCTCGCTCCTTTCTACGGCTTGCGCCAGGTTGGCGTGCGAGTCGTGACGGACGATGGCTCCGGACTTCAAGACGCCCATCTGATGAGACGGGCGCTTGAGTACTGTTCCGAACTAGGAATTGTCGTAGCTCAGCACGCTGAAGTCGAGGCGCTCTTTCGCAAGGGGGTGATGAACGAGGGCCAGCTCTCGGCGCGCCTTGGCGTGGGCGGCATACCGGCGAGCGCAGAGGAGGTTATGGTAGCGAGGGACATAGAACTCGCGCGAGCCGCCGGGGCCCGCATACATTTTCTCCACCTATCTACCGCGCGGTCCGCCGAGCTCGTCGCGCGAGCCAAGGCGGAAGGAGTCGCGGTTTCCGCCGAGGTCACTCCGCATCACCTCACCATGACCGAGGATCTCCTTGGCGGCTACGACTCGCGCTTCAAGGTAAACCCCCCCCTGCGTGCGCGCGTTGACGTGGACGGCCTCTGGGAGCATCTTGGGCTCGGGACTTTCGACGTGATCGGTACCGACCATGCGCCGCACCCGATGTGGAAGAAGAACGCGCCATTGGATCAGGCCGCCTTTGGAATGCTTGGCCTGCAACACAGTATCGCTGCGTTGTGGAGCGAGATTCCCCAAGTGGTCGCGCGCGGGCGTGTCGCTGTCGCGACCCCCGACGCCGTTCGCGCCACGATCAATGATCTGGGCTCGGATTATCTTGATCCCGAAGAATTGGCCTGGCTCTGGCAGATATTGTCGATGATGAGCTGGAAACCCGCCGAGCTGATTGGGCTTGGCAGCGGCTTCGTCGGCGATATCATGCCCGGGAGCACCGCAAATCTGCTGGTGTTTGACCCCTTGGCGAACCGCGAAGTGACGCTTGGTTCGATCGCGTCCAAGGCGCGAAATTCCCCCTATCTGGGTCGAACTCTCAGAGGCCAAGTGGTGGATCTGTTTGTTGAAGGGCGTCGGCTAGTCGCCGATGGCTCGTTGATAGAAGAAGGAAATTGGATTTGATTTATCGCTCAGAGGCTTTTTTCACGACTCCGGGCTGGCTCGTTCTGAGCGACAAGACCGCATTCGAACTCGAAGTTATTACCCGGGATCCTATAGCGCGACCCGGGGTCATCGCGACTGGAGAGGTCGTCTTCAATACCGCGCTGACCGGCTATCAGGAGATCGTGACCGACCCTTCGTATTCAGGCCAGTTCATAACCTTCACCAATCCTCACATTGGCAACTACGGATGCACGATTGCCGACATGGAGTCCGCAAAGGTATGGGCTAACGCGGTGCTTGTGCGGGACTATTCGGAGCTGTATTCCAACTACCGGGCTGAGAGGTCGCTGTTGGAGCTGCTCGAGGCGTCGGGCGTTCCTCTGGTGAGTTCTCTTGACACCAGAGCATTGACGCGACATATTCGCTCGCATGGCGCTTTGGGTGCCGTGATCGGAACGGGAGATCGCGGCGACCTCGCCGGACTTGTTTCCGAAGAGTTCACCACCACTGGAAAGGATTTGGCGACCGGCGCAGGTACCGCGAACCGGCGCCACGTTCAGGGTCCTGGTCCGCGTATCGTTGCGATTGACTACGGGATGAAGGCATCTATCGTGACCCGCTTAGCCCGGCATTTTGACGTCGTCGTGATGCCTCCCGAAGCCAGCGCCGCAGAGGTTCTTCAAGAGAGTCCGAAAGGGGTGTTCTTGTCCAATGGCCCCGGGGATCCTGGCGCCATCTCCTATTCAAATGGACAGATCCAGGGGCTTCTAGGGCGACTTCCGGTCTTTGGGATCTGCCTGGGCCACCAGCTCATTGCCCGTGCCATCGGAGCCGCGACCTACAAGCTTGAATTTGGACATCACGGAGGCAACCACCCGGTTTCGCGCTTGGCGGATCGGGTAGTGGAGATTACCAGTCAAAATCACAACTACGCGGTCGATCGCGACTCGCTGGTTGGGGCCCATAGCGATGCCTTCGTTACCCACTTGAGTCTCAACGATGGCGTGGTGGAAGGGTTTTCGCTGCCCAAGGAGCGCGCGTTCGCGGTGCAG
>JAJYGZ010000118.1 GCA_021790495.1 Actinomycetes bacterium | reverse complement strand
AGCGATCTTCCGGGACTTGGTCCGCTCTGTGATGCGTTGGAAGTGATTAACCACGCGGCCGATGGGCGGGGGCTCCCTCTTTACGCTGCGAGTGCCGCCGAGCCTGTCCCTGATGACCTCCCCGCGCGCACGATGCATCTCTTGTCCTTGTTAAGGGAATTCAGAGGGTCGGCGCACCTCTTGGCAGTTATCGCCTCTGAACTTGATCCAAAAGTCGCCCATTACCTGCGCCGACCCTATGACATGGAGATGTTTGGCTGGGATGGCGATGAGACAATCGACGCAACCGACGACGACCGGGATCGTCTGGTCCGTGCGGATAAGCTGACCGACCGACTCGTAGCGAGCGCTTACGGGGCACTCGACGACGCCTCATGGGCGGCACTCCTTGAAGGCTTAGCGGCCGTGGATGCAGCGCTTTGATTTTGCGGTGAAGACGTTAATTAGCGACGTGCAGTAGCTGTCTGTTGTCAGTGCTTGGCTCCTCCGACGGCGTGTTGGGATCGAGGGCCCCTTGGGTTTTACCCAATCTCGATTCCGACCGAGAAAAATTATCTTTAGAGGAAATGGCTGGGTAAGGGGCGTCGGGCACCATCACGGCATCGGACTACTTCGGGGTTCGGCGATGGCCGGCAATATGGATTGAGATTACAAATTTCCCGAGTTGCCGGAATCCTTTAGGTGAAAGTGGAATCATGATCTGCGGGAAATGTGGAATAACCAGTTCGTTGATCACGCAGAAGATGCGGCGTGATCGAGGTGGCATTCGATCTCAATCAGCGGATGGCCACGTCGACAGCGCGACGGCGGTCGATCGCTTCTGATTGGGTCGCACTGATGCTATAGCCGTAGAGGAAAAAGTGCTGATTGCCTCGGCGCGATAATTTGCGGCGCTTGGCGCCGCTACTACAAGAGAAGCAGACGCAAGATAGATTAGGGAGTTCCGCAACAATCTCAACTACGGATCTAGCAGTAGGGTTCTAGGAGCCAGCAAGCAACTGACAACGGAAAAAACGAACTTAGTTTTTATTGGCATTGATGGTCTTGGCGACGGTACTTGGGCGCTGAATTGGCGGACGGCCTTGTGTGACCCGTCCCAAGCGGCACCGAGCCCTCCGCCTGCAACCGGAGCGAGTTTTATTGCGACAATCCAGTCGATTCACTGCGGCTACGCCTACTAAGGCTGGGAGTTGTTTTGACACAGGTTCGCCGGGTTGGCAGAGTCGATGGATATCGACCCATACTGGTAGGTTCTGAAAAGTAGTCGGATAATCACGGGGCGATTTGCGTGCCGGCGCGATAGAAAAGGATTTCAGTATGGCAAACGGTTGGTTCGAAACTGTCGCCCAAGCGCAGCGGCGCGCCAAGCGACGCCTGCCCAAATCGGTCTATTCTGCTCTGATCGCTGGCTCGGAAAAGGGGATCACAGCCCACGACAACGTGGCGGCATTCGCGGAACTCGGCTTCGCTCCGCACGTGGCCGGTCTTTCTAGTAAGCGCGAAATGTCGACGACGATAATGGGACAGGAGATTGCCTTGCCGGTCTTTATTTCGCCGACAGGGGTGCAAGCGGTACATCCAGAAGGCGAGATCGCAGTGGCACGCGCAGCCGCGTCCCGAGGTACCGCAGTTGGCCTGAGCTCATTTGCAAGCCAACCTATTGAAGACGTCGTCGCTGCCAACGCTAAGACCTTCTTCCAGCTGTACTGGATCGGTTCGCGCGACGACATGTCGGCCAGACTTGAGCGCGGACGGGCGGCAGGGGCCCTTGGCCTGATCGTCACGCTCGACTGGTCGTTTTCGCACGGCCGAGACTGGGGAAGTCCCCGTATCCCAGAGCGGCTGGGACTTCGCGAGTTGATTCCATTCGTTCCGGAGGTTGCGCTACGGCCGCGATGGCTGCTCAGTTACTTCCGGTCGGGCGTGCTCCGGCCGGATCTCTTGGTACCCAATATGGCTTCGGTGGGAGAAAAAGGTCCGAGTTTTTTTGGTGCCTATGGACAATGGATGCAATCGTCGCTGCCGACCTGGGAAGACGTTCGCTGGCTAGCGAAGGAATGGGGAGGGCCAATCATGCTCAAGGGCATTACTAGGGTTGATGATGCCAAACGCGCCGTAGACGCTGGCGTTACGGCAATTTCCGTCTCCAACCACGGCGGCAATAATTTGGATGGAACACCGGCCACCATACGCGTATTGCCCGCGATAGCCGACGCCGTAGGTGATGGGGTCGAATTAGTACTCGACGGGGGAATTCGAAGGGGAAGCGACGTAGTCAAGGCCCTCTCATTGGGCGCACGGGCCGTCATGATCGGGCGTGCGTACCTCTGGGGCCTAGCTGCAAATGGCCAACTCGGCGTGGAAAACGTCTTGGATATTTTCCGGAGTGGGATCGATTCGACACTCCTTGGTCTCGGAAAACGTTCGATTCACGAACTTACCCGTGATGACGTGGTCGTTCCGCCAGGATTTACCCGCATCCTCGGCGATTGCGCTTCCGGCGCGGATTGAGACGCTAGCGCGTGTGAACGTATAATCCGCACCCAGCCTGAGCTAACACAGCTAGTGTTAGCGGTAAGTTCAATGGCGAACCGAGCTCGGTGCATCGCAGGGACCCTCAAGCGCTAAAGCCGAGATGCCCTGAGCAGTGGCCACGATAATTCGCGAGTATTCGCCGTCGGATACGTCCCTTCGCATTAAATACCCGGTCGATGTCGGCCCGCGGTTAGTCTCAGAGGCCAGATGTCCAAGTTGTTTATTCAAGCCATGCCGTCGTTGCCAGGATGAAGGTCGCCTTTGAATCCACCGCACTCCTTGGAACCAAAACTGGTGTCGGCGAGTTTTGCTATCGGGCCGGCCTGGCACTTTCCCGGCTGGATGGAGTCGAGCTTTCAGCGTTTGCAGTTTCGTGGCGGCGCAGACGCCTTTTAAGTGATGCAGTCGGAGACTCGATTCGAGTTCGGCAGCTGGCGATGCCGGCACGACCGCTCCAAGCCATCTGGGCGCGGTCGCGGTTTCCGCCAATCGAGATGTTTGTCGGTCGAACCGACATTGTTCACGGAACTAATTTCGTCGTTCCGCCCGCGCTCTGGGCCAAGAGGGTGGTTACGGTCCACGACTTGACGCCGGTCCTTTATCCCCAGGTTGCACAAGCGGCCACGCTCGTCTTTCCTGCGCTTATAAGGCGCGCTGTTGCCGACGGAGCTTATGTTCACACCCCGAGCGAATTCGTAGCTCGCGAGGTCGTCGAGCACTTCCGCGCCGACCCGAGCCGGGTATTTGCAGTCCATCATGGATTGCCCGAAATTGACTCCGCCCGAGAATTCACTGCCGGTGAACTGGCGGAATTCGGAACCATTCGGGCGCTAGGCGGGGCTCCGTTCCTGCTCGGCCTCGGAACGATCGAGCCGCGAAAAGATTTTGGGACGCTTTTGGGCGCCTTTGAGTTGCTAGGTTCCACGTGGCCCGATCTTCGCCTCGTGATTGCCGGACCCGAGGGCTGGGGATCTCGACCGTTGCGGAACGCGATCGCGGCGAGTCC
>JAJYGZ010000365.1 GCA_021790495.1 Actinomycetes bacterium | reverse complement strand
TTGCGAGCCATCGGCTTGAAAGGACCATCAGCTCGACCCACGCCTTTTCGCCCGACGGACTGGGTCGAAGACTGCGATATGGCAGCCCACTGATGCGCCAGATAGCCTTTTCGTCCAATTCGAGAATAACGGGGTCCCCACCCTCAAAATCGTTCTGGTCGATCGAAAAGGTCGACGGAAGAAGATCCTGGGCCGTAGGCTGATTAACCGCAGGCGTGTCCAACACCGCGATGCCGTCCATGCGATCCAGGCGGAAGTTGCGCACTCCTTTGGATAGGTGGCACCACCCTCGCAGGTACCAAAATTCACGCTGGGAAAAGAGCGCAAAGGGGTCAACGACGCGTTGTGACAACTCCGCTTTTGAGCTTGAAAAATAGTCAAAGGCGATCTGGCGATGGGCGTCAAGCCCACTCCTCAATATGGCGAGGTTTCGATCTCCAGCAAAATCTACCACTATCGAATCGCGTATCTCATTGGCGCCAACGGAACCGAAAATCTTGGCAATGGCGCTCTCAAGTTCTGGCCGCCCGTCAAATTCGCCAGCGGCTAAGGCCACCTTGGCCGAAAGCGCGACAACGAAGAGATCGCGCGAATCCAACTTCAAGCCGGAGGCGAATTCATCAGAGATCCTCGCGTGGATCTCGTCACCGTCGACAATAATCTCGATGAGCCGATCTGGGGTAAAGGGCGGGAGTCCACAACATGCAATTCTTTCCAGCAAGCCTCCTACCCGGTCGGAATCGATATTGAAAAGCCGAGCGATCTCGCCTGTGGTAGTGATCGGATTGCGAAACAGCCAAGGGAGTATGGTCATGACGCGCCGGAACTGGGTCAACGTGGAGTCTGGCGTCTTGCGCCGCGGAAGGGCGGCCGCGCGCGACTCCCTTTCGGCACGAACATTCGATCCCGGCTCAAAACCAAGTTCGACCGGATCGTCCACGAGGGCAACTTGGGCGCTAATGGCACCCTCTATCCATTGGACAATTTTGGACTTGAGAGACGCGGGCTCCACAAGTTCGAGGACCTCGGAGAATTCCATTAGAACCTTTAGGAAACCCTCGAAACTGCCAATCTCGACACGCCCGGTGAAAAAGCCGCTATCGTGCTCGAATTCCGACAAACTCGGCAAATAGCCCGAGATGACGTCACGGAGTTCTGACCGGAACCTTACGACTACCTCGATGCGATCGCCATCGTCGAGGGCTGCCCTCGTCTGGGGAATCACATTAGAGACGACGAGGTCCTCAGGCGGCGAACACTCAATGTCGAGGATCGCGAGCGAACTCTGGATATAGTCGACCCGAAAACTCTTGGTGGTATCGGAATCGCCTTCACGCCCGATGAGATACCAATTGCCCCAGCGAAAGACGATTGAATACGGGCAGAGGTTGCGCTCTTTGTCCCGGTAGGTGAACGACACCCTGGACCTTCGATGTATCGCCTCGAATAGCTCGGGCACCAGCGGCACTTTCGGCAGCGTCGCCAAGGCGGCGACTTCGCCGTCGAAGACACACCCAAGCTTTGTTACCGAGTCAAGTGCGGCGTCAGCTCCGAAGCGAACCGACGCCATCGCTCCCGCCAAGGAGAGGGCCTCCATCGGCGTAAGAGACGGTGCCAGTTGGATGCTTTTGCGGGAGTCAACAATGTAGGCGTCTATGGAACCGGAGGGATCGCGCGTAGTAACAATCGGCAGTCCAAGCGAGCGCAAGTCTCGCTTTGCTCGCTCGAATGCCTGGCGCCTCGCGTCAAAAGACGGAGGAAACCCTCCCAGCTCCCTGGTAATCTCGTCCAGCGTCATAGGACGGCGTGAATTTGCCAGGAGCAGGTACAGATTCAACAAACGCGAGAGCGAGTCCGAAGTAGCCATCGAGTTACGATGCTACCAATTGTGGAGCGAAACTCGAGGTTTCATCCCCGTCAAAGGCGCAATCGCGAGCCCGGCGGCGCCTAGTGGCGACACTGGTCGCACCAAGATCCGCCAGGATCCTAGAGCTCGAGGACGGACTGATTCAAAGCTCACGAGCGGAACAAACCAATATGGCTCAAATTTGTAATAACTTTGTCTATGTATGCGTCGACTCGTTGCATCTAAGAGGAGTTTTTGATCGCGATGCCTGCGGCGTTCACTTTCGATCTTCATCCAGTGGCTTGTGCGATAGCGAGTGCGTCAGCGCTTGCATACCCTCTTGTACTAGGAATCGTCTGGCGCCACCGCCAAACCCGAGTCCCCGGACTCCAGTCTCGTTCCCGCTTGAAAAGCGTCAAGGCGGGGCTCGAGCATACGCCGCGCCGCAAAATAACGAGCTTCTACGCTGGTCTTTTCATCTCGTTCATCGCTGTGAGCTGGCCGCTTGGAGACCTAGCACGAAAATACTCCCTACTCGCATATCTGGTTTCCAACTCCATCCTCATTCTTGCGGGAACCCCATTGGTACTTACGGGATTCCCGAAGTGGTTCTACGCCGAAACGACGCGCGGTCGAGCAACCGACACGGTGCTTCGCTTCGCGACGCGCCCGACTGCCTCGACGATGATCTTTACCGCCACGGTGATTGGCACGATGATCCCTGCCGTGGTCCAAGTCGCAGCAGCAAGCACCGCGGCTTGGGACCTCCTGCATTTTGCCATCGTTGCGGCAGCCACCCTGATGTGGTTTACAGCGCTAAACCTGCTACCGGGTTTGCGAAGACTCAGTGCGGTTGGGCGGGTAGCTTTTCTCTTCGTACAGTCGCTACTCCCGACATTTCCCGCAATTGTTCTGATCTTCGCGCGACACTCCATGTACCACCCGTTTCGCTTCGCGACACGCCAGCTCGGCTTCGGCCCCGTTACGGACCAAGAGCTAGCCGGAGGAGTCGTCAAATTCATCTCGATCTTGGTTTTTTGGTCCGTAGCCGCGGTAATTCTGGCACGTGCCAGTAGGGACGAGGAGCTCGGACTCGACCCACACGAGTTGACCTGGGACGACGTTGAGAGAGAGTTTCAACGCTCGATTCCCCGCGAAAACACCGCTCCCGAAAGATAGCGCGCGGCGCAAAGGAGCCAAAGACGCCGTAGGCCCTCCACGGGCAGGTCCGGTGCATTCCTCTCGGGCAACTAAGCTGATTAGAACAGCGCTGCCTGCCCTATGTGCGGGATCTTCGCTCCCTCCCCCTGACGCTTACTGGAGCCCCTTCTTGCCAAGTAGAAATGACCTGCGAAACATTGCCATTATTGCCCACGTCGACCACGGGAAGACGACCTTGGTCGATGCCATGCTTCGCCAGTCTGGCGCGTTCAGCGAGCGCTCCGAACCGACCGATCGCGTCATGGACTCGATGGACCTTGAGCGCGAAAAGGGGATAACCATCCTGGCCAAGCAGACGGCCATCACGAATGCCCCGCCGCAGAATCCTGCGCAGGACGCAGCAGCATCCTTCCTTCGAGGGCAGCACTCCGTCGTGAATCAGAAACGTCGCTGCGCGCGCGTGGTCGGCAATAATCCGCAGGCTCGCCGTCGTCACGTCGTTGGCCACGCCCGTCAGCTCCGCCGCGCGCGCAATCAGCGGCGTAAACAGGTCTGTCTCGAAGTTCGACA
>JAJYGZ010000089.1 GCA_021790495.1 Actinomycetes bacterium | reverse complement strand
CAAATTTAGAGCTCGGAAACCGTGCGCGTTTCTTCTATCGCTTTTTCAGACCCGAAAGTCAGGCCCGTGCTGGGGTTATTCCCCGATTAGGTGGCTCAGGGGATCCACATGAGTGTTAGGAGAGCCGATAATTACAACCTGCTTTCAGGATCTATTGCACATACTTATCACCCGATTCCGCTCTAATTCTTCCGGTAAGCTGATCTATTGTGGGCACATCCAATTTCAGGATATTTCGAGTCCTAACTCGCCGGGCGCCCCGGCGTGTCTGACATATCGCTCGACTTCTCCCTAGTAACAAAGTGTGTAAGCGGGAACTCGCCTTGAAGTCTCCGGCTGACATAATTATACTATTTTGCCCTGATACATCTGTATCTATGAAGTCAATTCAGCCCGTCTGACGTTCAAAATATCACTAATTTGGGGCACAAATGAATTGAATTGTTAACACAATATGACTAATGTCAGTACTCGCCGACACTATGCGGGGTGCGTAGAGCGGTATACGAAATCAATCGATAGGGGTAACGTACGATGAATCTCAGCTGGATAAAATCCGGTCGGCAGCCAACCTTTCGGACGGGGAGATCTGTTTCGGCGAAGTTGGCGCGGGGAACTTTGGCGGCTGGCGCCTTAGCGCTACTTGGGGCCGCGTGCGGCAGCACATCAGGAAGCTCAACCGGAACGACCGCGGCCACCGCGACCACTGCCGCTCCGCCTTCGATATCTACCTCATCTCTCAACTCGACGTTCGCGGCGATGTCGAGTCTCAAATCCCTCGTCGGCCAAGGCAAGGGCAAAGTGGCAATTATCCTTCCCGACACTCAGTCCTCGGCTCGATACGTCGATTTTGACGCGCCGTATCTCACCAAGGCCTTCAAGGATGCCGGATACACTTCAAGCCAATTCATCATCCAAAACGCTCAGGGCAGCGATGCGACCCAGCTCGCCGACGCCCAGGCGGCAATAACTAATGGGGCGAGCGTACTCGCGGTCGATCCGCTCGATTCCGGGGTCGGGGCCTCGATCGAGGCTTACGCACAAAGCCACGGCGTCAAAGTCATCGACTACGACCGAATCACCTTGCAGGGCCACCAGAGCTACTACGTCAGCTTCGACAACGTACAGGTTGGCAAATTGATCGGGCAGTCCTTCGTGAGTTGCGTCACCCAGTGGAACGTCCCGAGTCCGCACGTCTATGAACTCGACGGTGCGCCGACAGACAACAATGCCACCCTCTTTGCCCAGGGCTACAACTCAGTTCTCGCTCCTTTGTATGCTTCAGGAAAGTACACCAAGGTCGGAGAGCAAGCCGTAACCAACTGGGACAACCAGGTAGCGCTGACCGACTTCCAGCAGGCCTACACCGCCAACCCGTCCATCAATGCGGTCCTCACCGCAAACGACGGCATTGGGAACTCGGTAGTTTCGGCGCTCAAGTCACTCAACATCGGACCTTACAAAGTTCCGACCACTGGACAAGACGCCACCTTGCAGGGCATGACCAACATCCTTGAGGGATACCAGTGTGCATCGATCTACAAGCCGATCTACCTGGAAGCTCAAGCGACCGTGGCTCTGGCAACCTACCTTCGCGCCGGTGTAACGCCACCTGCGGGACTGGTCAATGGCAGCGTCTCTAACGGCGTAACCAACATCCCATCGGTACTGCTCACCCCAATCGCGGTAGATCAGACCAACATGAATTCCACGGTGATCAAGGACGGGTTCATCTCCAAAGCGCAACTTTGCGTCGGAGCGGTAGCCGCCCTTTGCACCAAGTTTGGGATCTAGGCCCCCGAGTAGATAGGGTCCAATTCGTCGGACCCCTGAGAAACGGGATCCTTGGCGATTTTTACCAATCGCAGGGATCTCGTTTCTTGTAGTGTTCAGGATGGGGCTGAGATGCCCGCAACCGAAAGGGCATGGATGCAAAACGCTACGCAAGCTCCAATCGCACCCCCAATCGAGCTCGGGGAGCCAGGTTCGGAGCTGCTGGTACTCCGCAAAATCTCTAAGCACTTTGGTCCGGTGCAGTCCCTCGTCGATGTCGATCTCGAGGTCCCAGCGGGCAAGGTTACCGCGCTGGTTGGCGACAACGGCGCCGGAAAATCCACCCTGATAAAGTGCATTGCCGGGATCTACTCGCCCGATGGGGGCGAGATGTTCTTCGGCGGTCGCCAAGTGAAGTTCCATTCTCCTAAAGATGCCGCGGATCACGGCATCGAGACGGTCTACCAGGATCTCGCGCTGTGTGACAACCTCGACATCGTCCAGAACATGTTCCTCGGCCGCGAGCGAACCACCAGAGCCATTTTGGACGAGGACTCGATGGAGACCTCAGCCAAGGCGACTTTGGCGAGCCTCTCGGTGACCAGTGTCCGGTCGATCCGTCAGCCGGTCTCCTCGCTCTCTGGCGGCCAACGCCAAGCGGTGGCGGTTGCCAAAGCGGTGATGTGGAATGCAAAGTTGGTGATAATGGACGAACCCACCGCCGCTCTGGGAGTCGCCCAGACGCGTATGGTGCTCGATCTGGTGCGGCGCCTCTCCAAGAGAGGGCTCGGCGTCTTGATCATCTCGCACAACATGAACGACGTCTTCGAGGTTGCGGATCGCATCGCGGTCTTGCAACTGGGAAGAATGGTCGCCCAGGACGAGGCGAGCGCATTTGACCGCCAGGTAGTGGTGGATCTCATGACAACCGGAGCGAGCACGCGGCGCCAGGGCAGCGCGAATGCCGCCCCCTCAAACACCAGCGAAATGAACTGACGCGATGACAAGCCAAGACGACACCTCCAATCAAGCCGGAAAAACACCCGAAGCGGGGGTTCTTCTCGGTGTTTCAGACGCCGCCGCTTCGCCCCCCGAACCAGATGACACCTATGTCGAGGCGAATACCCTCGGCGAATACGCGAAAACCTGGATAGCGAAGATTAAGGGCGGCGACTCCGGAATCCTCCCCGTGCTGGTGGGCATACTGCTCATTGCGATCATCTTCCAGTCGCTAAATGGCAACTTCCTATCCGCGGGCAATATCGTCAACCTTCTCTCCCAGGGATCGGTATATGTGATGCTCTCGTTGGGCGAGATCTTCGCCCTGCTGCTTGGCGAGATCGACCTCTCCATCGGCTTCGTCGGCGGGGTGGGTGGAATCGTAACCGCGCAGCTCGCCTCGGCCCAACACGGCTGGCCCTGGTGGCTCGCGATCATTGCAGGCCTCGCAGTAACCGCGCTGATCGGGGTATTGCAAGGAACCATCATTACCCGAATTGGACTACCCTCATTCGTCGTCACTTTGGCAGGCTTTCTTGGCTGGCAAGGCGTCATGCTGATGATCCTCGGCAACGGCGGAACACTTCCGATCAGCTCCAACATCTTGAATGACATCGCCAATGCGAGCCTGTCGAACACGGCCGGATGGGTGATAGTGATCGCTCTTATCGTTATCTTCTCGGGACTCACCCTTGGAAGACAGATCCGACGCACCAAGGCGGGACTTCATACGCCTCCCCTCGCCTTGGTAATTTTGAAGGTAGCGGCGGCCGCAATCTTTGGGGTTGCACTGGTTATCATCTCCAATACCGACCGC
>JAJYGZ010000105.1 GCA_021790495.1 Actinomycetes bacterium | reverse complement strand
GAACACCGGGTATCTCTCGATCCTTCCGGTAGATCAAGGGATCGAACACTCCGCAGCCGCATCGTTCGCCAAAGCGCCGGAATACTTTGACCCCGCCGCAATTTGCGACCTCGCGCTTGACGCCGATTGCTCGGGAGTGACCACGACGCTGGGCGGACTTGGGATAATTTCGCGCAAGTACGCGCATCGCATTCCCACCATCGTGAAGCTGAACCACAACGAGCTGTTGAGCTATCCGGCCCGCCCCGATCAAGTCATGTTCGGCCAAGTTCAACAGGCATGGGATCTCGGCGCCGCGGGAATCGGTGCGACGATCTATTTCGGATCCGCCGATTCAACGCGACAGATCCGCGAAGTCTCTAGCGCATTTGCCGAAGCGCATCGCCTCGGGATGTTCACCATTCTGTGGTGCTACCTTCGCAATAACGCATTCAAGACCCCCGAGGTCGATTATCACCTCTCCGCCGACTTGACCGGCCAGGCTAACCATCTCGGTGTCACAATTGAAGCCGACGTTATCAAGCAAAAGTTGCCCGAGAACAATGGCGGGTATGTGGCGATCGGCTTTGGCCGTACCGACGCCTTGGTGTATGACAAGTTGACGAGCGATCACCCCATCGATCTGACCCGCTGGCAAGTCATAAATTGCTACGCCGGACGCGTTGGCTTGATCAACTCGGGAGGCGAGTCAAAGGGCGCCACCGACACTGCCGAAGCAATTCGCACGGCGGTTATCAACAAGCGCGCGGGCGGAGCCGGCCTAATCGTCGGGCGCAAGGCGTTTCAGCGTCCCCGCGTACAAGGAGTGGCTCTCTTGAGCGCCATCCAGGACATCTATCTCGACTCCGCGATCGACATCGCGTAGTCAGATATCTGACGCCTCGCTAATGGCGAGGAATGTATCTTCCACTTCATCGGCGCTCGTTCTAGCGGACGCCGACCGCCAAGTCTGATTGGGTATTGGTTTGCACTTAGCTCAAATGGTGTTTCTGCTAGGGGCGGCTTTTGTCGCCGGCACGGTGAATTCCGTGGCGGGTGGTGGATCGCTAATCTCGTTTCCAGCGCTATTGATCGTGGGAATTCCACCACTTATCGCCAATGTGACCAACTCCGTCGCCTCCCTGCCAGGTTATCTGAGCGGCAGTTTTGGATACCGGACACACATTTCGGACCAGCGGCCCCAGCTGGTACGCGCCGCCATGAGCGCAAGCGTCGGATCCCTGGTAGGTACGGCGGTACTCCTCTTGTCACCATCGTCGGTCTTTAGGGCGGTTGTGCCATTTTTGATCCTTGGGAGCTGCGCGCTGCTCGGCTTTCAGGGTTCGATCGCCAATTGGGTAGCTCGTTATAGAACCCACGAGAGCTCCGATCTGGGGCTGCTGGCGTCAGTCGGCGTCGCGTCGGTGTACGGGTCCTATTTCGGTGCGGGTCTTGGGATAATTCTTCTGGCGATCTTTTCCATCTTCGCGCCCGACAGTCTCCAGCACAACAACGCCGCCAAGATCGGCCTATCGGCGGTAATCGGCTCTGTGGGTACGGTTGTCTTCGTGACCTTTGCCCACGTCGCCTATATCGCGGTCGCGGTAATGGCGGGCGGATTTCTCGCCGGTGGACTATTTGGGGCCAAGGTCGCCAAGCGGCTTCCGGTGAACGTGCTGCGCTATTCGGTAATTACCTTCGGGGTGATCGTGGGGGGAATTTTGCTGGTGCAAAGCGTCACGGGAAAGTGACTTCTCTAATTGCAGGTAGCTAGTCGGGTTCTGGTGTCGGTTTGTTGCCGAGAATTTTGCTAAGTGTGAACGTGAATTTGGGTCGGTCCTTGGTTTTGTCAAAACCGAGATCACGACCAGGGAGTGCGTCGGCGTGGGTGACCGTCGCGGGCTTGCGCGGCCCTAGGGCACTCCCGAAGCGACGAAAGCGACGAGTAACCGCAACGCAGCTAATTACGCCACGGTATGCAATGCATCTGTAATTTCGCCAGGTCAATCCGGTGCCACCCAAGTGACCAAAACTCCTCGATCAACGTCCAAGCCCAATATGACCGGCAAGTGCGGACCAGGGGCCAATGATCGAGCTGTCGCTAAAATTCGCACCGGCGTTGCACCTCGATTGCTGATGGCGGGTCAAGGCCACCAAGAGTTGGAAGATAGATCGAAGTACGGGAACGATTGACCCAGCAACGACCGATGACCAAGGCCAGGCAAATTACGAGGGATTGGAGAACACCACGGGATTCGCCAGAGCCGCTACCGGACCTGGTCTGCCAAGGAGATAGCCTTGACCGCCTGTGACGCCCAGGTTCACCAAGACCTCCAATTCGCCTTCGTACTCGATACCTTCGGCGATGATGCTGGCGCCGGTTTCACCGGCAAAGCTCACCAACGCGCCAACAAGGCTTCGCCGCACCGGATCAACGTCGATTCCTCTGACCAGCTCCAGGTCAAGCTTGAGGATATCTGGTGCCAGCTTGACTATGTGCGATAGACCCGAGAAGCCCGAGCCGACGTCGTCGATCGCGAGACGCACGCCTTGACGGCGCAATTCGGCGAGCCTGCCGCCAAGCATCGCATAACTAGCGACGGCCTCGTGCTCAGTCAGCTCAATGATGACACGGCGCGGCCCAGCCAAGGCGACCAGCGAATCAAAATCGCCATGGCCGAGTGTCGTAGGGCCCAAGTTCAGGCTGATGTCCGTCCGATTGGGAAAATCGGGAAGTGAGCGGAGCGCGGCCTTTGCCGCAACCAACTCGAGCTCCTCGCCGAGTCCGACACTGTGCGCTTCTGCGATCCAGACGTCAGGCGAACGGTACGGACCGGGGTAAAAACGCGCGAGGGCTTCGGCGCCGACGATCAGTAGGCTGTCGAGGTCCACGATCGGCTGGAAGACGATTGAAAAATCCTCCTGCTCGATGACGGCACGGATACGGCTCTGAGCTTCTCGCATGCTGGCCATACCGGGGTTGGTGACATTGGAAATGAAGCGGGCTACTTGTTCTGCATTGTCGAGATTGTCGAGATTGTCGAGCTGCGCCGTTGCGTCCCGACTTCGATCACCCAGCAGAGCGCTCGCTATGTCTGCTAAAGCATTTGCTGCGGTGATAGTGGTGGTAATGAACTCGGCGAGGCCGGTAAGTACCGAAACGTCGCCAGCGTCAAAGGCGTTAGGGGCCGCCGAGGCGACTTTCAGGACCCCCACAGGCGACGGCCCGTGACGAAGGGGGACACATACCATTGAGCGGACCCCCACCGCTTCGCAGGCTTCGCGATCGACGCGCGAATCTATATGAGCGTCGTCGCAGCGCAGCGTCGCAAACGATTCGAGAGCCAATCCAGACAGGCTGGCGTATCGCTGCACCGTAATGCCGACAGAGCAAGCCAGTGCGCCTGAACAGCAGACGTATACCAGTTTGTCGCCATAGGGGACCTCAATGGTTGCACCATCTGCGGCCCTGATCAATGAAAGCGATTCGTCGACAATCCGCTGCATGATTGCCAGCGAGCCAACGACCCCTGGGGACGTGTTCTTGAATTGGAAGTCGTTCAATTTGCACCCCGGACTCGAGTCTTGCTAGGTCATAATATCGGCAATCGTAA
>JAJYGZ010000015.1 GCA_021790495.1 Actinomycetes bacterium | reverse complement strand
ATTTCGCATGCAACTACGACAAGCTTTGGGGAATGTCCTGCAGCTAAGAGCCCTTCGGGTGCTTAGTTGAAATCTTGTCACTAACCCGAGAGCGCGAGAATCCCTCTCGCGCCCTCGGGCCGCTCTTTTGGCAACTTGGAAGGCAGTCGGCGTAATGGACGCGCTCTATGTAGATGGACTGACGAAGTCGTTCGGCGGCGAGAAGGCGCTAGACGACGTTGGCTTTGGCGTTGCGGCAGGTGAGATACACGGTCTCGTGGGACGCAACGGCTCGGGCAAATCAACCTTGATTAAGATACTGTCGGGCTATCACGCTCCGGACTCGTGGCGAGCATTCTCGGTCGCGGGAAAGTCGATCGAGTTGCCATTGGTGCCCGGGCGCTCGGCGAGCCTCGGCCTCACCTTTGTCCATCAGGACCTAGGGCTCATTCCTGAGCTCTCTGTGCTCGAAAATCTGCGGGTCAGCCGTTATAAAGCCCGCTCGCTGGGACGAATCCGATGGAAGAACGAGCGCGCTACGGTCAATTCGCTGCTGCGCCAGTTCGACATCGATGTGTCGATGGACTCGCCAATCGCAGTGCTGGCCCCCGTCGATCGCGCCTTGATCGCGATAATTAGGGCGCTCGCCGACACCGAGGGCCACTCGGGCGGAACTCTGGTGCTGGACGAGCCGACCTCGTTTTTGCCCAAGGACGGGGTGATGCGCCTCTTTGACGGAATGCGTCATGTCGCAAACGCTGGCCTGGGAGTGGTCTTCGTCAGTCACCGCCTCGAAGAAGTCCGCAGCATTACCGACCGCGTCTCCATCCTGCGAGACGGCAAGATGGTGGGAACCGTCGTTAGCGCCAATATTGAAGAGGCCGACCTCATCGAGATGATGCTCGGCCAGCGAGTTGAAGAATCTTTTCCCGCCGGAGCTACCATCTCCGGAGACGTTGCCTTTTCAGTGGCTGGTCTCCAAGGATCGTACGTGCACGATCTATCCTTCCAAGTCCGCCGCGGCGAGATCCTCGGGCTTACCGGGTTGGCGGGGATGGGCCATTCCGAAGTCGTGCATCTGCTTTTTGGCTCCACGGCCGGCACCGCCGGTACTATCTCCCTCGGGGGCAACCAGCACAGCGTCGCCTCGATGACGCCTTCGAAATCAATGGCCGAGGGCATCGCGCTCCTTCCAGCCGATCGCCTCGTAGCGTCTGGGGTGGGAGGCCTGCCGGTCGCCAACAACGTATCGCTTCCGGTCCTCGGCACGTTTTTCCTGCGCGGGCGCCTCAACCGAACTAAAGAGGTAGCCGCGGTATCGGCGATGCTCGAAGCGCTCGATGTCCGGCCGCCCGAGCCCTCTCGCCGCCTTGACTCGCTCAGTGGCGGCAACCAGCAAAAAGCCCTGCTTGGAAAGTGGTTGCAGACCAAGCCCAAGGTGATGTTCTTAGATGAACCATCTCAAGGCGTCGATGTCGGCGCGAGAAAAGAGATCTTCATCCGCATCCGCAAGATGGCGACCGAAGGAGCCGCGGTAATCATCTCTTCCACCGACTACGGGGACCTCGCGCACGTTTGCGATCGGGTACTGGTGTTCCGGTATGGAAAAGTGGTAGCCGAAGCGACCGGTGACGCGCTGGCCGAAGACAAGCTGGTGGAACTCTCTTATTCCAGCGAAGGAGCCCTAGCGTGAGCAGGCTCAAGGTCCTCGCGCGTGCGAGGGCGCGCCGACCAATCACCGCATCGTCGAGAGGATCGGATAGGATCACCAGCGCCGGAACAGCTCTCGGGGCCCTCCGGTTTCGCGCAGAAGCCCCCGAATTGGAACTTATGAGAAAATTCCCTCGCCGCGTTTGGCGCGGGGGCGCTCTGCTTGATATATTGTGCACAATCCGAAGTTTAATTGGCGGTTTTGCCGCCGAAATGAGCGGTATATGACGTCGATAGCAGAACACGTATACAATCTCCTGAGAACCGAGATACTGGATGGAACCATTGCCGCCGGGTATTCGCTGCGCGAAGAGCCCATCGCGCGGCGCTTCGCGACATCTAGAACGCCGGTCCGCGAGGCTCTCAGGAGACTGGACGCCGAGGGTTTGGTCGCATCGGTCGCCAACCGCGGTGCAAAAGTTCTCTCCTGGGCCCCGGATGAGTTGCGCGAAGTTTTCGGCTTGCGCGGCCAGCTAGAGGCGTACGCCGCGCGCCTAGCGACTCCGACGATTACCCCCGAGGACATCTCCTCCTTGTCCCAACTCGCCGACGAGATGGAATCCCTGGTAGCGCCGCTTGACAACCGGTCATTTGAGCGGATCACGGTTCTCAACAACAAATTCCACGGGATCATCGTCGCCTGCACCGGAAACGGACGCCTCGCCGAGCACCTCTCGGCGATCATCCAGGTCTCGGTGGTGCGCAATACCTTTCAGCTCTACAACGCCGAACAACTCGCCCGATCCATGGCCCATCACCGGGAACTCGTCGCCGCATTCAAGGCGCGGGATCCCGAATGGGCCGAAGCCGTAATGAAATCACATATCTTCGCAGCCCGCGCCGTACGCCTCTCCAATCCCGATGGACAAGAGGCGAGATGAGCGAGGGACGGGAAGATACCGACTTGGAAGAGACCAAAGTGAATACACCCAACGAAACTCCGGCTACTGCGGCGTCTGGCCCACTCTCGGACCTTCGCGTCATCGAGATGGGCCAACTTCTAGCTGGCCCGTTCTGCGGACAGCTCCTAGCGGACTTCGGCGCCGAAGTCATCAAGATCGAAGATCCAGGCAAAGGCGACCCGATGAGGGAGTGGGGCAGAGAAAAGCCCCACGGCCTGAGCCTGTGGTGGCCAGTCGTAGCCCGGGGGAAGAAGTCGCTCAGCTGCAACCTGCGCAGTGCCGAAGGACAGCAGATCGTTCGAGATCTGGTCGCGAAGTCCGATATCTTGGTGGAGAACTTTCGCCCCGGCACTCTGGAGCGCTGGGGCCTCGACTATGCCACGCTCAAGGCGATCAACCCGAAGATCATCTTGGTGCGCGTAACAGGATATGGCCAGGACGGTCCCTACTCGCAAAAAGCAGGATACGGTTCAATCGGCGAAGCAATGGGGGGTCTGCGCTATGTCACCGGAGACCCCTCGACGCCGCCATCACGGGCGGGAATATCGATCGGCGATTCCCTGGCGGCCACCTTTGCCACCCTGGGCGCGCTGATGGCGCTGCACCACCGCGATCGCACCGGCGAGGGCCAGGTGGTCGACTCGGCCATCTACGAGGCGGTGCTGGCGCTGATGGAGTCTTTGATCCCCGAGTTCACCCTGGCGAACTACCTCCGGGAGCGCACCGGAGCCATCCTTCCCAATGTCGCACCATCCAATGTCTACCCCACCGCCGACGGGCTGATGATCTTGATCGCGGCGAACCAGGACTCGGTCTTTGGGAGGCTTTGCGAGGCGATGGGGGTGCCCGAACTGGCCGCAGATCCGCGCTTTGTCAGCCACTCGGCACGCGGAAGACATCAAGAGGTGCTCGATGAAATGATCTCAGCCTGGACGGCTGGCTATCAGGCGTCGGACCTAGAGGAGGTGCTGGATCGCTTCGGGGTGCCGCAAGGCAAGATCTACCGGGCAC
>JAJYGZ010000151.1 GCA_021790495.1 Actinomycetes bacterium | reverse complement strand
CGATATCTTCTCGACCTTTTTTTGTTTGGGTCCCCCTCAGCACCAAGAGCTTGGATCCCGGCCGAGGCCACCTTTCCCTGGGCTCCCGAGCGCGACTCTAACCTGTGGACTCAGCGGGACGAAGCACAGACTTACCGAGCCAGCGACAGGCGGCCAAGGCTAACTCCACGTCCAAGCGGTCGCGCCCTAGCCCGCGCCCCAGTTCCAACGTGGCTCGTTCGACTCGGTACTTTACCGAGTTCTTGTGCATTACCAATTCCGCCGCCGCGGCCGTGTAACTTGAGCCATGGGCCAAAAAGACCCGCAGCGTCTCACGAAGCCGGGCGTGACCTTCGTCGTCGATCGCCAAGGGCCCGAGTGTCGTCTCCACCCACTCTCTCGTGGAGATCAAATCCCGAGCAAGAAGAGCAACCGAGCTTATGTCGGGATAGGTCAATACCATGGGCGCGGAGTCGCCAGATGCCAGAGCGACTTCGCGGGCACATATGGCCTGTCGAAGGGTCGTCCGGAAACCTGAGGCACCGAACCCCGCCGTACCCAATGCAAAGCGCAAAGGAATGGCCAATTCGGCAATCGCGGCGGCGAAGGGGATTCGATCGGGTTCGCTTCCTCCGAAAGGAAACCATGCCCACGAGCTGGAGCGATCCTGAGGAATTACCAGAGGTTTTCCACTGCAGCGAAGTTGCCTGGCAAGCCTTACCGCATGACGCTCAATTCCGGAGAGTTCGCCGCTCTGGGTCTCAGCGGTCCAAATCGCCGAGCCAATATGCCATTGGCGAAATGGATAGTCAAGCAACTTCTCCGCAACCCGCAAGTCCCTCGACTTGTCTGCCATGACTTGGCGTGCAACGTCAGCTCGAAGCGCTTGCTGGTCGGTCAACCACCGCTCTCGCTCCTCCTGGTAGACCGAGATGATCGCCTCTGAAATCCAGTCGATATAGGCAAAAGTCTCAACTACGATCTTCTCGTAGATCGCAGAAGCTTCCAGCTCGTCAAACATGGCATGAATGTGAAAAAACGACTCCTTAAGCAGTCGATTTTGGCCAAGTCGATACGCCCGAACCAGGGCATGTATTGGAACCCCGTTTTGAGCAAGGCGTCGCGCATACTCCAGTGCGGCCGAAGGAGCCTCCATGTGTTCGGCGCGTATGTTGTGCGCCAGCATGTGGACAATATTTTCGACGTTGCTCTCGACGCTGGCGCAAAGTAGTTCGTTCAATCGTTGGTCAACCTCAAGCTCAGGAATGGACTCCATTATCGCCTTGCTGACCGATGCAGAAACCAGCCCGAGCTCACCGTTTAGCCGTCTCGCTAATGCCTTGGCTCCTTCGATTACCGTGCCTTCGTACTCATCCACGCCTTAATCGCCCCCCAGCGATCGCACCACCTGACGAGCGTACGCCCTGACAACAAGTGCAGATCTAATGTCTCCACACTAACGAAGTGTCGACATCCAGCTCGTCACGTCGTTTGGGTCGGCCTCTCTTGGCACCACTAATACCGCCGGCGCTCCATGGCGGGCGCTGAGATTTACCGTCCCACTTAGCTCACTAACTACTCCCCAAGGCCTCGTCTCCGTACTTACCGGCGCGAAACGGCCCAACGACGCGGCTATCCCAACGACGGCGTCATAGCACCAACAGCCTTCGAGATCCGAGCGGTGCAGCACCGGCCAGCCATAATGCGCCGCGATATTCAAGATCGGACGGTAAGGCTCAAGGGAATCCACCGTACCATCGATTTTCGCCTCTTCGTAGATCACAATTGCGTCAACCGCCAAAGCAGCTAGAGTCCGCAGGTTATCTGCGAGGTAGATCGCCCCGGTCTCCACCTGTCTTGGATCAAGTGGTGCCATGACTTGGGGAAGTTGAGACGCCAGGTTGCCAGCAGTGCGAAGCCACTGCTGGGGTGAAGGAATCGAGATGACCATATTGCGTTTCCGTGAGGTGGCGACCGCAGCGACTGCGAGCACCGCATCGAGCACTCGGGACCTCACCGACGCATCGCCCAGCATCACCTTGAGCGCATAGCCGGGGCGATGGCGTTCACCCATGTCGGTTCGAACCCCAGGAAGAGCAGAAATCAGGTCGTTATATGCCCTCCCGAGGTCGAACAGGATCGCATCGGAAGAGAACAAGCCATCCATCTTGGCGAAGAAGTCTCCGAGTTCCGATGGATTATGCCACGGCAATGGTTCGTGGCGCAAAATACGTGTCTGACAGTACTCCAAAGAGTCGACCCATATCGGCTGATCATCTCGCTGTGCGGCGAGCCGCTCAAGCACCGCTGGCAGTGCCGGCGCCTTTCAGAGCGGCGATCTCGGCTTGTAGCCCCAAGATTGCGAGATCCTTGGGATCGGGCAACATGATGGGCGGCATGAAAGCCATGGGAACCGCGAGCTTAATCGGACCACTCGCCGACCAAGCCACCGCGTGGATCATGGTATTGTCATCGCCCCAGGAGCCATAGTACGGAATCCCTTCTGGAGGTCCTTCGGTCAGCCAATCTTCAATGAAGTCTCCATAGGGTCGCCCGCGATCAAGACGCGCTCGGCGCTCGGCCCCACGAGCTTCGGCAGTCGCCTTCTCATCGACTGCCAGGGTTTCAGCATCAAAGGCGCAGAAGTAGATGCCACGTGCGGTCTCGGCAGATATCAAGCCAGCTTCGATGTCGGCCATCACCTCCGCGGGATCTCTCTCGAGCACGTCACCGTACCCGCCTCCAGATCCTTGGCACATCATGAAGACGTCGCCCTCGTTAGCGAGTTCCAGTGCCATACCCATGTGATGGGTGGAGTAGCGAGCGCCCGGAATCGGTTGTTCGTTAAGGAGCGTCTCAAAGTCAAACTGCCAGTTCTCGGGGGAATTCTTCATTTGATCAAAGACGTTGACACCCTTGATCTTGGCCAACGGCAAAGTGGGACAACCATATCCGCCGAAAAGACCCGGGGTGGCAGGAAATTTTGAGCCACTCGACACTGCGGCGAATCCCCAGAAGGGCGTCCCTTTTGCCGCGAGCGCCATCTCGTAGCCCATGCCTCCGCGATACTTTCCAAAGCCTTGATTGTCACGCTTGATCTTCTTGGAGATGAGCTGCATAAAGGGCACGTCTTCTTCGATTATCTCCTGCTCTCCGATGTCAGCCATCGCCGCAAAAAATGGCGCCATGGAGTGCTCGCCATCGCCATAGGCCCTCGCTCCCCCTCCCATGCCGTTGAGATCGGCACAGACGTTGCCCACGAACTCCTGGTGTTGAGTGATTCCGCCGAAAAGGAAGGTATTGATCTGGTTGAACCAGGGGGCGATGATGGCGCCGAACTTCTCCTCGCAGCTAAAAGTGAGCTTCGACCACAGCGCCTGGGTCATCGCGAAAGCCTTGAAGGCGCCCTGCAGGCTCTGGCCAAGAGGAGCGTCATCGGTGGGATCGAGACAGCTTCCGACATCGGTGAGAATCTCGATACTGTTCATCACCGAGATGCCACGAGGAAGATCGGGCCAAAGGAAGGCGAGGATGCCCTGGTTCATGCCGCACTTTGAAGTTCCCAGAGTGGAATTGAAGGCCCGATTGAGAAATTGCGGAGCGGCGCCGCGCCAATCGATGGTCA
>JAJYGZ010000028.1 GCA_021790495.1 Actinomycetes bacterium | reverse complement strand
GGTCGCATCCGTTGGTGGGGAGGAGGTGTGTTCTGCGTTGTAGGAGGGGTGGGCCTTGTCGTCTCGCTGGCTGGCGCGGTCGGGGGGATCTTTCAGTATCTCTGGGGAATACACCGCCGAAGCCCGGCGACGATACGCAACGCTCGGGGCATGGTTGTCCTCGTTGCCGTAGGTGCGCTGGCAAGCACCGTGGCCATGCAGCACGCCCTGTTGACGCATGACTTCTCACTTGTCTATGTCGCCGAGAACTCGTCCAAAGAGACGCCGCTCTTGTATCAAATAACTGGGATGTGGTCGTCGCTCGCGGGTTCGATCCTCCTTTGGGCGGCCGTTCTGAGCGGATATCTTTTGGTGGTTGCAGTTCGGGCGGGGCGCCGGGGCTCGGATGCTGCTTTCGCGTGGACGATGGTGGTCGGCCTTGTGGTCGCGGCATTCTTTTTCGCGCTGATGCTGCATTCGGCGAATCCATTTATCACCACACCTCACCCTCCCGCCGACGGCGCCGGTCCGAACCCGCTCTTGCAGGACTATCCGCTCGTAGCGTTTCATCCCCCGATGTTGTATCTCGGCTACGTCGGATTCACCATTCCATTCGCTTTTGGAATCGCGTCTCTGATAACCGGGCGTTCGGATATGGAGTTTGCCCGCCAAACGAGGTACTGGGCATTGATCGCATGGGTCTTTCTCACCCTGGGGATATTTCTCGGTGCGTGGTGGTCGTATCAGGTGCTGGGCTGGGGCGGCTATTGGGCTTGGGATCCGGTCGAGAATGCGGCTTTTCTGCCCTGGCTGTGCGGCACGGCGTACCTCCACTCCTCGATGTCGTCCAACCGGGGCGGAAACTTACGGATCTGGAACATCTCCTTGCTGGTCGCCACATTTTGCCTAACGATTCTGGGGACCTTTTTTACCCGCTCTGGGGTTCTTCAGTCGGTGCACTCATTTTCGGGCTCCACGCTCGGACCGGATCTGATCGGTTTTTTCGCGCTCGCATCGCTGGTTTCTATCGGCCTTATCGCGTGGAGGCTGCCGATGCTGCGTTCCGGAGCGTTTTCGCGCGTCGGAATCAGCCGCGACGCGGCGTTCATTATTAACAATCTGCTGTTTGCGGCGTTGACAGCCATCATCTTGCTGGGTACGGTCTTCCCGCTCTTGGCCCAGGCCGTCAATGGGGAAGTCGTCTCGGTGGGTCCGCCGTTTTTTAATTCGTTTTCCGCTCCGCTGGCGCTCGCGCTACTCTTTTTTATGACGGTTTCGCCGTATCTTCCCGCCCGAGACGTGTCGTGGCGACTCGCCTTCGAGAAGGTATTTCCATACTTGGCGATAGCCATGACGACGGTCTTGGCCTCTGTCGCGTTGGGATTGCGCGATAAGGGGGTCATCGCCGCGTACGGCTTTGGCGCTTTTGCACTTTCGGGTACGATTTCGCGGATGGTACGCCAATTGAAACGGCCGCGCAGTGGTAGCGCCATCAGTGCCAGGGTTGCGGGGCTTGGCAGTTCCTTGGCGCATCTGGGTGTGGGAATTGTCGCGATTGCCCTGGCCACTTCGACGGCGTTCGGGGTGCGTGGCGAATTGAAGTTGTCGCCATTTTCGAGCGGTTATTTCCACGGTCACCGCTTCACCTACGAGGGGGTGACCACCCTGGTAACTCCATCGCGTTCGTCCTTGCGCGCCGCGATTTTGATCGACGGTACGGGTCCTTATTTGCCGCAAATCTCGCAGTTCGGTACCAATACCCAGGTAATAGGTACCCCAAGTGTCAAGACCGGGATAACTGAGGATGTTTACCTGACTTTGGACTCGCCTCCCCAAAGCGCTGGCGGCCCAATCATGCTTGGAGTCGTGGTGGAGCCGCTTGTTTCATGGTTATGGGTGGGTGGCGCCGTCATGGGGGCTGGCGGTCTCGCAAGTGTCGCTCAAGCATTGGGACGTCGCAGAAGACGAGCGTTGGGTGCAGGCGTTAAAGATAGCGAGCCCGACATGGCTCCAAGTGAAGCTCTATGAGGGCATCCCAAGCGAGTCCGGCACCAGGTGCCGTTGTGCCTCTGCGTTCCACCCATCGCACCGCGCGGCTGGTAATGGCGCTTGGCGGGCTCGCAGTGGTGATATTTGCCGTCGTGGTCGCTACGGCTTCTCCGTCAAATCCCAATACCGTCGCGCCTTCACGAGTCGTCGGACACAGTGAGCCCTCGCTCAGCGGTACGACTTTAACTGGAACAAAGCTCACTATCGCTCAAAGTCGAGGCAGCTATGTTCTAGTCAACTTCTTTGCCAGCTGGTGCGTGCCTTGCCGTTCCGAGACGGCAGCTTTTAAGCGGTTTCTCTCAGAGGCGCCCCGATACCCCTGGGGATCGCGAGTCAAGATTGTTGGAGTAACTGTTAATGACCGAGAGTCATCGACGCGCGCCTTCGTCAAGCAACTCGGGATCAGCTGGCCAGTCGTATATGACGCCAGTGGAACGGCCGGGCTCGCCTGGGGTGTGGGTAACCCCCCGCAGACTTTCCTGGTTGCGCCGAATGGCGTTGTTGTGACGAGGATCGTGGGCGCGGTTAGCGCTCCGGGATTGGTCTCGTTGGTCAAATTGGCTTATTCCAATTATGGTTAAGCGCATCGAGGAACCCAAGGTGGATGATCTGGCGTCTTTCTCCGAAGCGAACGTTGATGGCGCAAATCGAACCCCTAAAGCCGATGGATTCGACGCTATCGGGCTAAAGCTAGGGATCTTGGTCGTTGTCGCTCTGGCGTCGTTCGCAATCTATAATTTCGTCGGCCCGAGTTCGCGAAGTTCCGCCCAACGAATCGCGTACCTGGAGAGTATCGTCAAGTGCCCCACCTGTATCTCGGTTTCAACCAAGGACGCCAACACTGCTTCGGCATTTGCGGTGCGAAGCTTCATAGCGCAGATGGTTCACCAAGGTGCTAGCGACAATCAAATTATTGCCCAGCTCACCACGACTTACGGTCCGTCTATTTTGCTCGTCCCTCCCGGGTCGAGCGGTGGACTTTATCTCGGAGGCGCCGCAGTCGTCCTCGGCGGCGGCCTGCCACTCGGCGGCTTCATCTACTATCGACGCCGTAGGCGAAAAGCTGGCGGCGCTCCTGGGGCCCTTGAGGATGAAATGGTAGAAGGTTCAGCGCCTATTCCAGCGCAAGGGGCAAGCGACAGCGGCGTAGCTAAAGCACATTTGGGTGAAAACACTAAACGACGGTTCGCGGGCGCTACGCCGAAACAAAAGCTAGTTGCGGTGATTGGAGCTCTGCTGTTGATCGGCGGGGTTGGCCTCGCGGTCTACGGGTTGGTCACCTCAGCTGCGGCGCCGGCGGCCCATTTGTCATCGGCCGAGATCGCCTCAAGGGTTTCAGCAGGTGAAGCTTTGGCCGGAGCGGGGTCCGATACCGCTGCGATGCAAGTCTTCGCGACGGTCTTGAATTCAAATCCGAACCAGCCCGAGGCCCTAGCGTGGAACGGCTGGTTGCTTCACCTCGCAGGACATAAAGACGGATCGGCCGGTTTGATCTCCGCCGGATTGCAGCAGATGAAACAAGCGGTGGCACTCAAGCCGAACTACATCTACGCCCGCCTCTTTTACGGCATCGCCCTATTCCAGGA
>JAJYGZ010000097.1 GCA_021790495.1 Actinomycetes bacterium | reverse complement strand
CTGATGGTCCGGGAGAAACCAATCCGATCGGTGTCGCGTCAGCAGCGAGTGCCTCTATGCCGATAAGAGCGGAGGCTTCAACATTAATGCGAGCGATTGCTGCTTGGGCATCCGCGACGCCTGCGCGGTCGTCACCTTCGAGACCGAACCAGCGACCAACGAGATTGTCAGGAATCTAGGTCTCGTACGCGCACGAACGGCGACCAAGCTTTGTCTGCCCGGACCCCTCGCTGGTTCAATGTCGTTTAACAACCTTTGACATGGAATCTTCTTATAAAAGATTATGAGACAACCGTTAACAAAGTAAGACCATATTGAAGCTTCATAATCGAGATAGTGCCAACGGCAAACGCTTTACGTAACAGGCTGAGGTCTTGACCGTCATGGCCGCACGCGCACGATCTTTATTGGACTCCCACCCTCTATCATCACAGTGTTTCATGTAACTTCCTGCGTCAAAACGAGCGGGGGTTCGCGGGGAATTTTTTCAATGACTTCCCCGCCCTGCCTCACACCTTCGGCCGCGTGGCCCGATTCATGGGATCGTCATATATCGAGTTCGTCACATAACCCGATGTATGGAAATCCTTGCATCGGCTTATGTGGCTCCGGTGAGAAACCCGTTTCTTGCACAACGACGGACACATCTGACTTCGACCTAGGTCAAGTAGTTGGGGCCGCGCAGTCACGATTTGAATCTCGATCACGGTCCCGCGAGCGAATTCAACCCGAGAAAAAGTCGTCGTAGAGCCTCGGACGTTCAATTCCAAGGTGATCGTAGGCCAGTGGACCCGGAACTCTTCCCCGCGGCGTTCTGGCGACCAATCCCGCTTGAATCAAAAAAGGCTCGTAAACGTCTTCGATGGTCTCGGGATCTTCTCCGACGGTGGCGGCAATAGTGCTGATACCTACGGGGTTGCCTCGATATGTAACGCACATCGCTTCTAAGATTGCCCGATCGAGCTTGTCGAGTCCCAGTTCATCGGCGCCGAAAAATTCCAGCGCGACACGGGCCAATTCGGGGGTTATTTCACCATCAGCATGCACTTGGCTATAGTCGCGCACCCGGCGTAACAGGCGGTTGGCGAGGCGCGGCGTACCGCGAGAGCGCAGTGCGATCTCCGAACACGCCTTTGCGGTCACCGCGAGGCCAAGAATTCGCGCAGAACGCTCGACGATTCTGCTCAGATCGGCTGCGTTGTAATAGTCAAGGCGGGCGACGTACCCAAAGCGGTCCCTAAGCGGTCCGGTAAGCATTCCGGTGCGTGTAGTCGCCCCGATCAAGGTAAACCGGGGCAAATCGAGACGAATTGAACGCGCGGTGGGACCCTCGCCGATGAGTATGTCTAGCTTGAAATCCTCCATCGCCGGGTAGAGCACCTCCCCCGCCGCCTTGGACATCCGGTGGATCTCGTCTATGAAGAGTACATCTCCAGCGTTTAGCGAGTTGAGAATGGCGGCCAAATCACCACCTCTCACCAGGGTGGGGCCCGAGCTGATTCGAAATCCGGCGCCCATTTCATTTGCCACGATCTGCGCGAGGGAGGTCTTCCCCAGTCCCGGAGGACCGACAAATAGGAGATGGTCGACACTTTGCGCCCGCCCCATCGCGGCGCGTATAACGACGTCTAGGTGGGATTTAACTTCTGGCTGGCCAATGAAGTCTTGGAGCGACTTGGGCCTAATCGCTCCTTCGGTGGCCGCGTCCGAGGCGATCGGGAGCGGATTCGACGCTTCGGGTCGCAGCGAAAGCTTCTCCCCTTGTCCCTTGGTATCCCCGATAATTTCTTTGCGCGGACTCATGACGATAGTTCCCCCAGCGCCGTGCGAAGCGCCGCCTCGGTATCTAGACCTTCAGGGATCAGCGCGAGGGCCCTCCGTATCTCTTTGGCTTCGAGCCCCAGTGCGGTGAGGGCCGACTCGACATCGCGTCTAGTGGATCCGCTGACGTTTATCCGCCTCGTGATACCTATCGCCTCTTCCCCAATCGCGGACCTTATGCCAGCAATTTTCGAGCTTAGTTCGAACAATATTTTCGCCGCGGTCTTGTCGCCAATGCCCGGAATCGTACTTAGCATCGCGGTCTCCTTGGTCTCCACTGCTTCGATGAGGTCCTCCACGCGCAGAGTCGAAACCATCTGCAAGGCAAGTGCCGGACCGATAAGGCGCACGCCGATCAGGGCCTCAAAGAGATTGCGCTCCCCAAGGGAAGCAAATCCGTAGAGGGAATGAGAGTCTTCGCGCACTACGGTTACGCACCAGAGTTCCAGCTCGTCGCCGACTTGGCTCGAGACGATAAGCTCCGGCGGACCGCCGACCAAGTACCCGACGGCGCCGGCCTCGACAATCAAAGCCTTGGACCCGCTTTTGCCCCTTACCCGACCCCTCAACAATGCGATCAACTCAACAAGCTCCTACCGTCTGGAGAACCATTGCGGTCCTCAACGAATCGAGTCCTGGGCTCGTCCACCACGCGCCTTGGCGATATGGCAAAAGGCAAGCGCCACCGCGTCAGCGACGTCGGGCGGCTCAGGCATTTGCGGGAGATTTCCCAGCAGCTGAACCATCCGTTGAACTTGGTACTTGGATGCGCTGCCGTGTCCCGCAACCGCAAGCTTCACCTCAGCGGCAGAATACTCGACCAGAGTGACACCCCTGTCGAAGCAGGCCAAATGCACCAAGCCAACTGCCTGGCCGACCGCAAAAGCGGTCTTGGCGTTCTTACGAAAAAGAATTCGCTCGATCGCCACGACGTCGGGCTTGAACTCTAAGAGCAATCCCGTAATGTCCTCGAGAAAGATCTTGAGACGCTCCCCGAGCACCGAATCGGGCGAAGTCTGAATCAAGCCACCGGACAGCAACGTCATGCCAGCTTGCCCCGCCGCCTCGCTGGAATCAGAGACGACGCCATAACCACACCTCGATAGGCCGGGATCGATCCCCACTACCAGCACATTGACCGACCAACTAGCCGCCTAGACGTTGGCCTCAGCATCTCGAACCGCCTCCAAAAGAGTGTCAGTCGCCTTGTAGCTCAACCCGGCCGTCGTGCGGTGGCAGTAGGTGATTATTCCGGTGCGGTTGATCACGAAGATACTGCGCCGGTAAAATCCGAGCGGGCCGAGAATCCCATACGTTCCTCCGACGTCGCGGTCTGGGTCAGAAAGCAGTGGAAAGTTGATGCGATTGGTTTTGGCGAAATCCGCGTGCGACGCGACGTCTTGGGGACTAATCCCCCATACCAGTGCATTCAGCCGCGAAAACTCTTCCATTCCCTCGGAATAGGCACGGAGCTGAATCGAACAGACCGGTGAATGGTCCTCGGGGTAAAACGCCAACACGATCGGGCTTCCGATGGACCCGGCAAGGGAGTACTTGCCGGCCGGGCTTCCCTCAAGCGTAAAGTCTGGGGCGCGATCACCAACTCCGAGCGTCATTAAGCCTCCACCAGTTCAAGAATCGCATCCGGTATATCGAAGTTCGCATAGACATTCTGCACGTCGTCCAAGTCCTCGAGCGCGTCGATAACCTTGAGCACCTTGCGCGCTTCAGACTCATCGGTAAGCTCGATGGTAGCCGAGGGAACCATAGACAAGTCGCTGCTAATAACCGTGTACTTCGCAGCTTCAACCGC
>JAJYGZ010000268.1 GCA_021790495.1 Actinomycetes bacterium | reverse complement strand
TTGGCTGCGGTACATGCTCAATACCGTGCTGATTTCGGTGACGACAGTACTTCTTGTCATTGCATCTTCGGCGATGGCCGGTTACGCGCTCGCAGAACTTCGCTTCCGTGGGGATGGCTTCTTTTTCTTCTTGGTGCTGGGCGTGATGATGCTTCCCACTCAAGCGTTATTAATTCCCCAGTATGCCGAAGCGCTCCATCTTCACTTGCTCAACTCTTACGTGATCCAGATACTTCCTTTTGGCGCGAGCACCTTCGGGGTCATTCTCTTTCGTCAATTCTTCAAGACCCTGCCACGCGAGTACGCCGAAGCTGCGCGTATCGCTGGAGTAAGTCACCTCAAGTACATTCGCAAGGTAGCGCTTCCACTCTCGCGCCCGGCGGTCGTCACCGTCGCACTGCTCACCTTCATCTCCTCTTGGAATCAGTTCCAGTGGCCCCTCATCATGACCTCCTCGCACGCGGTGCAACCAATCGAGATCGCACTGAGCCACTACATGCAAACCTACGAGGCGAACTGGCGAAAACTGACTTCGGCCGTCGTTCTCGGTCTCTCCCCGATTGTGATCCTCTTTCTTATCTTCCAACGGCACCTGGTAGCCGGCGTGGCGGGACGCGATGCCGGCGTCAATTCTTAGATACCATCAGCGTCCAATGCCCATATCCGACCTCTACAACGTCTAAATAACCACAACTAGCACGTCTTCCTTGCACACAATGACTCCGAAAGGGCAATTCGATCACTATGCAATCTCCCCGCTCGATATCCAGCCACCATCTCTCATTCTCCCGTCGCGCCGGTAAAGGTAGTCAAACCTCAGACAAGCCACCGCAAACGACACAATGGTCTCGCCGCGATCACAAGAGGCTCGTTGCTGGCGTGACAGCCGCATCCGCAGTGCTCCTTGCGGCTTGCGGATCTCAATCGGCGGCGAACTCAGCAAACGCCGCCGCAATCACCAAGCCGGTGAATATCCATCTCTGGGAATCACACAACGGCGGACCGGTCGGCGGTGCTATGACGGCACTTGCAGATCAATTCAATGCCTCTCACCCAGGCGTGCATGTAACTATTGTCGTTACCAAGGCTTCCACGAAGCTGATCGCCGCGGTGGCGGCGGGAAATCCTCCCACGCTGGCTGAGATCAGCCACTACGACGGAAAACTTGTCAAGGCGGGCGCGCTTCTCTCCTGGAACCCCTACATGGCCAAGAGCGCGATTCTGAACCGGTCGAACCTCCTCCCAGTGGTCTGGAGCAATGGCGAAGTTGGTACCCAGCATTACCGGATCATGGCCAGCGTGAAAGTTTCCGAGGTCTTCTACAACGAATCCCTTTTCCAAAAGGCGGGTATTACCTCTGCTCCGCGCACTGACGCCCAGCTTGCAGCTGACGCGGCCAAAATTGAGTCTCTCGGAGGAGTGATACCGATTGGATGGAAGGACTCCTCAGCGCACATCCTGCCGACTTTTCTGAGTAATGGCGGAACCCTCCTCGCGCATAGCAATTCCGTGGGCCACTCGGTCAACTTCACTTCTGCTGCTGCGGTTGCCACCTTCTCATACTTCCGCTCTCTCTATCTCGCCAACGAGCTGCAGTTCCACCACGGAGCTACGTTGCGTGCCGATCTTGCCGCTGGAAAGATGGCCATGATCGATGGGACTTCAGCCGGTTATCAGAAGGTCCTTGACGCCGTGGGAGGCAAATTTAACGTTGGGGCATTCCTCGAACCTGCGGGATCCACGGGGAAAGTAGCTAACCTCGCCCAGGGGCTCGGCTTCGTCTTGCCCAAAGGGCATAGTAAAGCACAAGACCAAGCGGCGCTTACCTTTGTGCAGTGGTTCCTTTCCGCTCCTCAGCAGGTCTTCTGGAGCGAGCACACGGGATTCGCCCCAGAGACCACCGCCGGTGCTGCTGCGATACCAGCGTCGTTTTTGGCTTCGCACGCTGGCCTAGCCGCATCAATCTCAGCCGCCTTCTCGCCGACTACTATCCCACGTCCGGTGAGCGACAGTTACAATGAGGTCCAAGCCGTGCTCGACTCAGCCTTTTTCAACGCGGTAACCAACAAGCAGAGTGTTTCCTCGGCGCTGCAGGGCCTCCAAAGCCAGGCGAACAGCTATATGGCGGGCGCAAGTGAGCTGTAGTTGTCCTGGCGGCTGCCCAAGAAAATGGCCAAGACCGCAATGATGCTGGCCTCGCCCACACCCAACAAATGGCGCTCTTGTAGGGGTGCCCAGCGTCTTGACGGCTGGTGTCTCACGCCAAATACGGAAGTTCAGGATCCGGCGCGAGGGGGAGCATGAGTCGTAGAAAGCCCGACATTTCGCAAGGGAGCGTCCTTATCGCAGAAGATGATGAATCCTTCGCTTTGGCAACGCGACGCTACCTTCGGCTCATCGGCTACCGAGTGGTGCTCCTCGGCGACGGCGAGGAGACGCTGCGATGTCTCCTCGAGACCGATCACCGCTTCGATGCCCTGGTGCTAGATCTTCTCCTCCCTCGAATCGACGGTCGTGAGATTTGCCGACGATTGAGAGCGGCAGGCTGCTGGATACCCGTGGTGATGACTACCGCGTTAGGCGAACTGGAAGACCGTCTCGATGGATTCGGTTGCGGGGCCGATGACTACCTCGTCAAGCCGTTCAGTCTCGAGGAACTGACCCTGCGTCTGCGAGCGGTTGTGCGACGTGGGAACCTGCAGTCCGGGGCTCTTCAAGCGGGAGACCTCCGCCTCGACCTCGTTACACGTCAATCCTGGCGAGGCGAGACCGAGCTCAAGCTGACGCACCGAGAGTCCCAGATCTTGGAGTTCTTCCTAAAACGAGAAGGGTTGGTAGTCACGAGGGGCACTATCGGCAAAGCGGTATGGAGCGAAGAGGAAGAGGTTTCAGAGAATTTAGTTGACCAGTACATTGCTCACCTGCGCCGGAAGATCGATCGCCCCTTCGGCAGACGTGACATTGAGACGATTCATCGCGTCGGGTACCGCCTCAGTGCGAGCGGCAGCTAGCACCTGATGCCACTTCGAATCCGACTCGCCATGATCGTTGCGATTGCCACACTTCTTCTCGTGGTGATCGGAGGATTATCGCTTGAAGCGAGCCTTGCGTCTGGGATTACCGGGACCCTTCATGATGCGCTGCGCCGAAGCGCAGAGCGCGTCGTAGCAGACCTCAATGCCGGCCGCTTACCCGTCACGGCTGGCGCTAAAAATAACCAGCCAAAAGGGGACCAGAGCGTGATCCAGGTAATCGACGAGACCGGAAACCTCGGTCTTTCCACCGAAACCGCAGGGGCGAAAAACCTGCTCGATCCAGCCGCGATATCTCTTGCCCGGCACGGCGCAATTTTCGTGCAGGTAGAACGGAGCGCTTGGAGCGCACCCTATCTCATTTTCGCCAAGCCGATACCAGGACAGCAAGGTAAAGTGCTCCTCGTCGGCGCATCTCTGGATGAGTATGAGAAGGCAATCTCGAGCCTGCGTACCAGCCTGCTCATCGGCGGGCTTCTCGTGGTTACCATTGCGACAGGCGGCGGTTACCTCTTGGCGAAACGGGCATTATCCCCAGTCGACCAGTTTTGCTTAGAGGCAGAGGAGATATCGGCTTGGGCGCAAAATCGCCGGCTCGCAGAGATCGG
>JAJYGZ010000075.1 GCA_021790495.1 Actinomycetes bacterium | reverse complement strand
TCGCCGTCTGGTTCTAGTGTAAAGGGAACCTGAATTGCCAGCGCCACCAATTGCGGGCACAACCACGAGTGATAGGATGAGCCGGCAATGGTGACCCCAACGACAAGCGCCCGAACAAAAAAGCAGCGGTTCCAGTTAGGCGGGTAAGGACGCGCCTCTTGAGCCTCGGCGCCGTAGTCGTGGTTCTTGGCGCAGGTGCCGGTTTCCTCGCCACAGGCTTTCGCGATAGTACCCACTAGATGGGTACCGACGCCGCTTGAGCGATAGCGGCAGTGTCGATACAGCGACGCCAACCAACCATAACGATTTAACCAACAGAGGAGGTCAGAGATGGGATTTCTCGACAAGGCGAAAGCACAGGCCGAACAAGCAATGGCCAAAGCCCAGCACGGAATGGTCCAAGGCCAAGCGCGGCTCGACCAGGTACAGGCCAAGCGCCAGTCAGACGCGCTGCTGCGCTCTCTCGGCTCGGCTTATTACGCCCAAGAGCGCCAGGGCGGCGCGCCCGAAGCGGTGTCGTCGGCCATGGCCGCGCTCGATACCTTCGCAGCCGAACAGGGTTCGATCGACACCACGGGCACAGCTGGGGGAGCTAGCCCGTCGGCGCCAGGTACGCCGCCTCCAGGCGACTTCACCCTCGGCGACGACTGACTTGCGCTGCGCGCTAATAGGGGCCTGATCAGCTGCACTGCTGGGATTTCGGTCATGCGCGCCAGCAGCGCATCTGCATTCGCCAGCCATCCCCACCATGAGTTTGCGCGTCGTTGGAGCCCTAGCCGGTGGGTTGGGTCATTTCTCGAAGTCCGAGATGGATTGTCCCTAACCCCTCGCGCTGCGCCATTGGCTTTTGTCTCTTTGAGCCGTTTTGAGTACTCGCCGGTGAGTACATTCCCAGCTGTAAATGTCGGAATTAAATTGAGCTCGCTAACACGGGATGACAATGACGGTGCGACCGGACACGGCGACCAGCTGACCGATATCATGAGAATCGCTGGTCATAATGCGATCACCAGTATTTGCAACGGCGACTATGGTAGCGTCTGCCGGGTCGGACAGGCGGGCTTTCCCAAGCAGGATGCCCGCCTCGCGTCCAAGTTTGCTATCGACCGCTCGCACATCAATGGCGTTTAGCATCCGGGCCAAATTCGCTTGTCTGGCGTTGGAATCTCGCCATACTTGGGCAATAATTATCCCTGTCGTGCGCAGTTCCATCCCAAATTTCTGGGCAACCTTCAGCTTGGCGAACATTGCCCGATCATTCGAATCGATAGCAATTAGCGCCCCGGCGTCAAGTATGAGAGCAGTCATGTGGCGCCCGAAGCAGCTTGGGACTCTAGCAAAGCGAGCTGATCGGTCGCAATCGCGAGTTCATCTGCAGTTAGAGTGCCGTGCTCTGCTTCCCAGCTTTCGAGGAATTCGGCTAATGCATCGCTTCGCAATTTTGCAGTTGCTGCCTCGGCCAACCACCCTGACAACCCTTGTCCAGCCTGTTTTGCGGCGTTACGCACTGCGTCGCCAAGGTCAGCATCGAGCGAGATGCTAAGTTTGTCTACCTTCATATGCCAATCCTACCATCGTATTACCTACCATGGTAGGAAGCCTCAGGAAAGACGACCAGCAAATTTGCAAGTGAGGTAAGTTTAGTTCGCGCCGGTTCTCTGGGTAACGCAGAGGTCCTCCGATAATCCAGATCGTAGTTCGTCAAGCGATCTTCCGATGATGGCAATGCCGTCCGTTTGAATGTCCGACCAAACCGGCCGACCTGAATCAAACAACCGACTTACCTCGGACTGATTAACCGCCATCAGCTCAACCTCGTTGCCAGTCAACAGTTGTGCCGAGCGTCGCCACTCTTCGACTCCGTCTGACCACTCTTCTGGGTTTTGGTTATCGTCTGGGTGTACTAGGAGAACGTCGATGTCGCTCTCTGAATCAGCGTCAGCGCGCGCAAACGACCCAAAGAGAACGAGGCTGATCGACGGGTCCACTTTGGCTAGTGCCAACCGACGTAGTTCATCGATCGCAACTTCACGAATCCGAGATAAGAAAGAAATGGCTTGAGACGCCAGGTTGTCGCTAACAAAGCGATAGGTGACCGAGGGAGGAACCTCCGTACGCTCCAGAATGCCCATTCGCGCGAGTTCTGGAAGAATGCGTGATGCTTGAGCTACGCTGACTCCCGAAAGGCGGGCGGCGGTACTCGTGCTCAAATTCGTACTCGTATGCGCAAAAACGTTGAGCAGCTTTCCCTGTGCCCCCGGTATCACTTCCTCAATAGGCTTTCTGAAGTCCATGAAAAAATCTTAGTACCGATGTTGCATAAATGCAATGATCTTTGCAATTATGAAAATTGATCCCGCATTTTACTGGGTTCGTCATTTTATGGCAATTGGTAAGCAAAGCATTGCTTTCCTTACGACAATTCGATGTGAGACGCTCGGCTAATAGACAAAACCGGGTCTCGCCGAGCTATGACCGCAGCTGGTCCATTTTCGGGATCCCCCGCCCGGCGCCGCGTTCTTGGGTTTAGCGAGTTTTCCGCAGCAGCTTGCCATGGGTAGGCCGACAGAACTTTGCCGAGACATGGCGCGCGCCACGCAAAAAATCGCTGCGCCGCAATTTCAAGCGGCACGCGGTTGCACCGCACCCCAATGCACTAACTCCTACGCCCGAGATTCCAGGTAGTTCTCATACTCCTCTTTGCCCATCAACACCACTCTGGGCTTAGATCCCTCCAAGGGACCGACGATGCCGCGCCGCTCCAAAAGATCCATCAGGCGCCCGGCGCGGGAAAAGCCAACTTTGAGCTTGCGCTGGAGCATCGACGTCGACCCCAGTTGCGAGGCCACTACCAGCTCCATCGCCGCACCGTAAAGCTCGTCCTCGTCATCGCTCTCGCTAGATGCTTCCACTGCGGCCTCGGCCGCCTCGAACTCGCCCATGTAGGCCGCTTTGCCCTGGCGAATCCAAGACGCCACTACTTTGCGCACCTCTTCTTCTGAGACCCAAGGCGCCTGGATGCGCTGGGGATGCGAGGACGAGGCGCCAAGGAGCAGCATGTCGCCTTTGCCGATCAGGCGCTCGGCTCCCGGCTGGTCCAAAATGACCCGCGAGTCCGCCAGCGAGGAGACCGAAAAGGCCATTCGCGAGGGGATATTCGCCTTGATCAGCCCGGTTATGACATCCACGCTGGGGCGCTGGGTGGCGATCACAAGATGGATCCCCACGGCCCTAGCCATCTGGGCGATGCGACAGATCGAGTCCTCGACATCGCGGGCCGCCACCATCATCAGGTCGTTGAGCTCATCCACCACCACCAGGATGTAAGGCAGGTGGCTGTATCGCTTCTCGACGACGCTGTCAAAGAGCGGAGCGGGACCCGACTCGATCTCCACCTTGCTGGGAAGCTCGGGCTCGACATATTCGCTGGCCAGGTTGGCGACTATCTGGTTGTACCCTCCGATGTCGCGCGCGCCCAGCTCAGAAAGCATGTCGTAGCGGCGTTCCATCTCTTTTACCGCCCAAGCCAAGGCGTTGGCGGCCTTCTTGGGATTGGTGACTACCGGGGTAAGAAGGTGCGGCACCCCGTTGTACTGGCCCAGCTCGACGCGCTTGGGGTCGACCAGAATCATCCGCACCTCGTCG
>JAJYGZ010000289.1 GCA_021790495.1 Actinomycetes bacterium | reverse complement strand
AAATTCGGGTCAATTTCTTGAGCACGGTGGGGTGAATAATTTAGTAATTTGCATGTTCTTCGCTCGGCCCCGAGCATCGTGTCGCTCCTTGGCTGTGCCGTACGTCCATGTCAATAGGGTGACCGCTTTGCGCGACACTCTGTAATAGGGCGGCCGTTTTGGCGTTTTGACGTCTTGTCCAAACGCAGTCTCTTATATTTAACCCGGCGTATCTAGAAGAGATCCAAGAATTGGGCCCGTTTCCTGCCCGGAAATCACATCTTTTTTCGAATTTATCACTGGAGGGGCTAGGTTCGGGGTCGAGGAGCGGATCGGAAAGACAAAAGTTGCCGTCGACCGGATATAACGAGCCGGCTCCTAAACCTGGCCTTCTTCATCGGGCGAATCGCCATGATCCTCTGGGATGACCTGTCTTTCCCCGTGGTCTTGCAACGCCGCCAAGATCTGGCTGAGATCTCCCTTTTCGATGCTTTCAAGCAGTACCTCGTGGCGCTTTACGCCGCTTTCGTAGTCCCCGGCGCGAGTGGTTTCAGCCCGCAAGTTGTCCGACATGCAAAGCTGCATGGTGTCCATAAGTCCTATGTAGGTTCTAAGCAACAGGGAATGATCCGCCATGCTCACCAGCGCGACGTGGAAATCGCGATTCGACCGTACGATCTCGGCGTGATCCGAACTCGCCGCGGCCTTTGACATGTCTTGGAGAGCGTCGCGCATCTTGGCAATGCTCTCGGGGTTGGGATGGGGAAAAGCCGATACCGCCGCAAAGTTCTCCAGAGCGGCGCGCAAGGTATAGATCTCAATTACTTCGCGAGCTGAAAGGCTTACCACGCGGGTGCCTCGTCGAGGCGACTGTTCCACGATGCCGCGCTGGGCGAGTTCGCGAAGCGCCTCGCGTAAAGGCGGTCGACTGATGCCCAGCTCTTCGCTCAGCTGTTCCTCGCGGAGTTTTTCCCCGGGTTTGTACATACCGGTGTGGATCAAGCGCTGAATCTCGTCTACCGCTAAATCCACCAGGCTTCGTTGTTCTATAGGCATGCCATTCGGCCTCCGTTCAGCCACATGATACTAGCGCGCGAGGCGTTGGTCTACGAAATACAAAAGACGCGACGTTAAGCGTAGATTGCGGCGAAAGCGATTGCAGTCTTTGCGCGGTAATTCCAAGGGCCCTATTTCGTTCGCCGGATCGTAGCATGACTGGTCCCAAGCGGAGATTGGGCGATGGACCATGAGGGATTTTGGTTCTCGGCCCCAAATGGCGAAGTATCCAGCTTGGAGATGGGAACCGCCCGAAATTCGAGTTCGACCTCCCAAAGGTCGTTCACTAATCTGAGCGCAGTCTTGCCCATTCGATAGAGAGTCTCTTGAACAGACCTCGAAGGCAGCTTCGAGAACGCTTCTACCAAGGTTGCTCGAGTCAGGGTGTTTGTGGCAACGCAATCGGCAGGCTTGCTCTCATATAGCCAGCTCGCTGCCAGATGGCCGGCGAGAACGCGTTCGGTGACGTCGCCCTGAGTGGTAGCGCTGTCTCGCATGAACCCGCCGAAGGTGGAACCGCTGGGATTCATCAGGAACCCTTCGAAACGCCCGCCGAACCGCGACGCTCTGGTTCGGTCCCTGGTAACGACGGTGGTGACCTCGTCCGGTTGTCTTAGAAGGGTTCCAGAAGCTTGGTGTGGATCGGGTGTCCAAAGCCATGAGCGAAGTGTCGCGGCTCCATTTTGGGCTGCGGGCATGGAGTCCATAATTCGCCCCAACAACGCCTCGCCAAAGTCAGCCAGATCAGAGATTGGTGTTTGGTTGGCCAATAAGACCGCGTGATTTCGCATCGAGTCGCTCGGTATTATCGCCGAGTTGTCGCCGCTTCGATAGACGTCCTCGAAGTCTCCTGAAAAATTCAGGTCGATCTCGATTTCACGCATACCCGGCGAGTTGGGTCCCGAAGGAACAAGTATAGTTATCCCTGATTTCCCGTAGCTGTTCGAGGCGAGAAAGCCGCCGGCTTCAGATGCGTTCACTCCCAATCCTCTCTAGGCGTAACTCGGGGCCGACCGAAAAGGTTGCGGTTCGCCAATGATGTAGTCCTGGCCCCGGGCGAATTTGGCGCTCGGAGACTTTGCAGCCGGTGATCTAGATTCTGACGATTGCGCAAACCGGGTTGCCGTTCGGTGGTCCCATATGGGAGTTGGCTTCGCCGCCCGAAATGAATGCCATGGTCAAGCCGGTCACGCTGGTTACCACGGCTCCGCCGACCGCTTTGGCGACGTGGTGAGCCTCGTGATCCTCCAGCATCGTGATGCGGGCTCCATTTAGCTGCGAGGATCCCGGGAGCGTGAATTTCGCGAAGACTTGGGCGATCTTCGCCTGCTGGGCTTCGTCGGGGCAGCAGGCGAAGTCGAGTCCGGCGGATCTAAGGGCCGCCTTGATGCCATCGGATTGGCCGACCGCCGAGGTGATCCCGTGCCCTGCTCGATAGGAGCTTGGCGAGTCGGCCCGATTGGCGATCACCAGCACCTCTCCCTTGCGCTTCTCGCCGCCCGAACTGGTGGCCGCCACATTGCTAAAGAGGCTCCAGTCGTTTCTGATCACATCATCGGCGATATCGCTTCTGGCGATCTCTCCCATCGCGACGCCCACGCCAAGGGCCATCGCGTCATTGGAGTAACACATCGAACCCATCGGCCCGATGCCGGGATCGCGGGTTACCGGTTCGATTCCCTTGGCTATGCAGCTCGCGATCGACTCCGCGCTCAGTGCGGGCCCCTTGACCAAGACCATGTGGACTTGCGAGCGATCGGTTATTCCGGCGTCTTGGATTGCTCGGGTGACCGCATCGGTCGTCGCGTCTACCTGGGCGACGCGACCGATGTCTTCGGGGAGAATTTCGCTGGTGTGGCTGCGTCCAAAGACCAATCCGCCCGGCGAAGGCGCGGCCGGCAGCTCGTCCGAGGGAGTTACCCAGCGCTGGGTGAGCACGGTTACGTGAGGCGCGACCGTGCCGGGTGCCCCGCCGGAGATGGCGATGGTGACCTCCTCGGCGATCGCTTCGGGGGTGGTCCCGCGCGCCTTGGCGAGGACCTGGCGCACTTGCAGGTCGGCAAACATGCGGCCGTAGTCATTGGGAAGTCCGCTTCCCTCAGATTTGCCGACTACCGCCACCACCGTTACGGGATCGACTCCTCCGTCGCCAAAAAGACGCTCTAAGGCCGCTGTGTCTGCTGGGGTTTTCATCGGAACTACGAAGAGTTCGGCTATCGGAACCATTGCGCTTTTATTCACTGGGTAACTTTCTGGTTGCGCCTTGATGGCGGGCAAATGGACGGGGTCTTGTTATTGGTCGAGGTCGTTCCTTGAGAGCACACGGCGCGTGCCCGGGGCCTTTTGCCACCCTCCCATGAGTGATTCGATTCGCTGCGCCAACGCCAGAGCGAGATATTCAGCGAAGGGCGGCGCTATCACCTGAACCGAGAGCGGCATCCCATCTTTGGATTTACCAGCCGGGATCGAGACCACCGGCACAGCTAGCAAAGAGATGGCGCGACAGTGCGCCATCAGTTCAAATCCTCCCACCTTGGCGCCTTTGATCGTCGCGGTCTCGTCGTGGCCGATAGCCCCGCTCCCGGCCACCGGGAGCAAAAATAGCGGAGTGGACCGCAG
>JAJYGZ010000131.1 GCA_021790495.1 Actinomycetes bacterium | reverse complement strand
GGGCACTGCTCGCGTCGCCGGCAGAGTGGTCGGTTTTCCAGTCTTCAGCGAAAAGGTGCTTCCGTGCTTCCAGCATTCGAGCTCAAGCTCCTCGCCGTAGATCTCGCCCTCGCTCAATGAGTAGTCCGCATGGCTACAGCGATCTCCTAGCGCGTAAAAGTCATCCTCGATACGGACTACCGCTATACAGTGCCCACCAAGGTCGACCCTGGTAGCGGCCCCTGCGGCGAAATCCTCTACGCTTCCGATGGCTAGTTTTTCTCCCATCAATCTAGCTCCTCTAGTTTCTTGCCCACTAGGGCTTCAACAATTCCCACCAGCTCCGGCTGATCGATACCTTCGAGTATTTCCTTGAAGAAGCCCCTTACGATCATTCGTTCAGCACGCTTTGGGTCGATTCCCCTCGATTCGAGGTAAAAAATAAGGTCGGGATCGATCGGACCTACCGCCGAAGCGTGGCTACAGCGTACATTGTTCTCCCTGATATCGAGATTCGGGACTGAGTCGGCACGCGCCCCGTCCGAGAGGACAAGATTCCGGTTGGTCTGAAAAGCATCCGAACGCACCGCTCCCTCTTCGATCCGAACCAAGCCCGAGTAAACCGAATGGGACTTACCAGCGACGGCGCCCTTGAACAACAGGTCAGAAAATGTGTTGGCGCTGTGGTGGTCCTGGAGCGTCCGAAAATCCTGCATCTGCTCTCCGTTGGCAAAGTAAGCGGCTTTGAGCTCTGCACGCGCACCCTCGCCGACCAAATGGCTCTCGCCGCGAATCCTCGCGTAATACCCGCCAAAGCTGAAGGCTCCAAAGAGCAGCGACGCGGAGGCACCGACGTGCGAGGATACAAAAGACGTCTGATAGGCGCCTAGCTCGAGATCCTGCACTTGAAAGTGCTCAAGACGCGCAGATGTCCCTAGGTAAACCTTGGTAGAGCTGGCCAAGAGCGATCGCGCACTTCCGCCGGTAAATACTTCGATCAGCCTGGCCGAGGAATTGTCGCCCAACGACACGATTAGGTGGGGCATGTAATTTAGGCCATCGGCGACTTCATCGTGCAAAACCACGATCGGTCGCATAATTCTCTTGCCTGGAGCAACCTTCAGAAGGTAGGTATCGGGTGAAAAGGCCTCTCCGAAAAGCTCGAAGAAGTCGTCGGATGGCTCGCCGATTGTCCAGTCCGCCTCGGCTACCTCGTCGATTCCGTCAATCCTGACATCGCCAGATTTATCGGTAGCGACAATGCTTGCACGTCGGGCTCCAAGTTGCACAAAGACGCTCGCGGCATCGGCCAAAGGGGCAAAGACGGCTGGCAGGTCTCCCCGTTTCTCGGGGCGCTCGACTTTAGGGCGCGAACCATCCATGGAAAGGCCCAACCCAAGCAGCTCCTCAACCCGCGAGTAACGCCATATCTCTTCCGACGTGGTCGGAAACTCGACGTCCGCAAGCTTCGCGTGGGCGCTTTCACGGGTTGTCCTAACCCATTTAGGCACGTCAGAGCCAAAATCGAGGTCACCCCGAGCAAAGCCCGCAATCAGTTTTCCCTTATCAGTCACACTTACCTCAAAACACCACGGGCATATTAATTTCTACTACCACGATAGTAGAATCTATTATGGCTCGCTGATTTGCGCGTCGATGTCGGCGATGAATCGCGCGGCATTACAAATCAAGCAGCTACATGCTTAGCTCGGCCGAAGTCTCGCAATTGCTTATGCCGCGGGGCAATATTCTCCGCTAGCATCGGGCCGTGACAACTTTTGAGACCATTGAACTATCTGTTGACGGGGGCATCGGACACCTCGTTTTAGCGCGCGAGGCGCGCCTCAATGCGATGAACCCGCAGTTCTTCGACGATTTAGGGGCCGGAATATCCGAACTCTCTGACACGGCCGAAGTCAGAGTCATCTTGGTCAGCGCAAAGGGGCCACACTTTAGCGTGGGACTCGACCTCAAGGAGTCGGCAGTACAGGATGCGACCGGTTCGATCGCATCCCAAGCAGCAACGACATACCTCCATGTCAAGAAGCTCCAGCGACCGTTCAACCTACTTGCTTCGATTCCCCAGCCGACCATTGCCGTTGTGCACGGATACTGCATCGGCGGCGGCGTCGACTTAATCGCGGCCTGCGACATGAGAGTGGCTTCGTCCGATGCAGTGTTTTCGATCCGCGAGTCAAGGATCGCAATCGTCGCAGACTTAGGTTCGCTGCAGCGCCTGCCGCGAATTATCTCTCGCGGACATCTCATGGAACTCGCGCTTACCGCGGAGGACTTCGACGCGGATCGGGCGAACCAGATCAACCTTGTCAACACGGTCTATGCCACCCGAGATGAAGCGATGTCCGGTGCGACCAAAACCGCGCGCGCAATCGCCGCGAACTCACCACTGTCCACCATGGGCACGAAGAACACCCTCAATAGCGTCTACGATGCCGAAATATCGCGCGACCTCGATCGCGTGGCTCTTTGGAATTCAGCCTTCTTGCGTTCGGATGACCTAGCCGAGGCGATGAACGCGTTCGTCGAAAAGCGCGATCCGAACTTCAGCGGAAAATAGCGAAAAGACATTCAGGCAATCAGAACCACGCGAAAAGTACCTTGAGCGGGAATCGACTATTTCTCTTTTCGCCTGAAGAATCCCTTACGAGGAGGCGCTGCGTCTATCTCGCGCATCACCTCCGGCGCGGCGGCATTGACAACTTCCTCGGCTTGACCTAAAAGCTGTGCAATGCTATCGTCGCCACCATCTGGCAGGTCTCCGACCGGCGGCGGTATAAGGCTCCCATGGTGCCAGGCAACATCGGCGAGCCGACGTTCATACTTGGAACAGTCCGCCGGACACCTCCATGGAGCCTCTGGCGCCAAATCCAAGGAGCAGAAGCGGGCAACATCGCCGGTCGCGTACGTCCGACTCTGAAAGTGCTTGCACTCTTCGCGCATTCCCATGTCTTCTCCTGCGGAATGATCCATCGGTTCCAGACAATAGTAGGTTGTTTCGAGCTCCGTACGTTCGCGCTGGCTAGCGTCACGGAACCGCTTTGGACAATCGAAATTAGCGGTGCACTTCGAGTTCAGCGCCCAGAGATAATCCTAGCCCAACGCGAAAGTGGAATTAAAACAGGAAAAGGCTGAGCCAAATTAATGGCACAGCTATGAAAATCCTTATCTTGTGGCGCCGCAAAGTAAAGGTGAGAGTGGGGCCCCATTTCAACTCTCTTTGGGTCGCACTAGAAGTATCGGTCAACATTGCGCTTTCCTTTAGCCCTAATTCAGAGTTTTCAAAGGTTCAGGCTCGATAGTGGTATCTGAAGTTGAAACAGAACAATTGCTATTCGATCACGAGGTGCTTGATGAGTGGATACGAAGACGACACGACTCCAATAGAGCCGCCCCAAACCCTCTCCGACCCGACCGCCGAAATTGGTGAGCCGCTCAGCGCATCGGAAAATCCTCCGACCACGGGAGCGCAGCTCCCCCAAGGCCAGTCACCGACGGACACCACTGGCGAGAAGATTGCTCAGGTTATCGCTCCGGTGCCGCTCGCGGGAAGCGATAATTCCGCCTCCGATGCGTGGGCACGATCTAACGCGACTCCTCCCGCAACTCCCAAAAGTAACAAGTCACGCCAACGAAATGGGCGTATCCTTCTTGCCGC
>JAJYGZ010000348.1 GCA_021790495.1 Actinomycetes bacterium | reverse complement strand
CGACGCATTTACATTAACCCAGCCCGCTCGTGCGGCTTCGGCATATCGGAGGCCACGAGCCAAATCGCGAGTGAAGACCGCCGAGGTCAAACCAAATTGGTTCCGATTCATCACTTCAATGGCTTCGGCGTCGGAACCGATCTCCATGATCGGAACCACCGGAGAAAAGGTCTCTTCCGTGGCAATGGCCATTTCGGTCGAAACACCGTCGATTACCGTAGGTTGGGCATAGAGGCTGGTCAAAAAGCCCGGCGCTCGGGCTCCCCCTGCGACTATGCGTGCTCCTCTCGCACGCGCGTCTTGGATGTGCCGATCGAACTTGAGGGCGTTGAGTTCATTGTTCAGCGGCCCCATCGTGGTCGAGTCGTCGAAGGGATCTCCCAGCTTGACACTCTCCCTTATCGAGTGCAGTAGTCGCTCGGTAAACTCTTCTCGGACCTTGCGGTGGACCAGAAAGAGCTCGCCCGCGGTGCAGCTCTGTCCCGCACAAAGAAACGCGGCATCGAGCGTCGCCGCGACAGCCGCATCCAAGTCGGCATCCTCAAGAACAACGAATGGGCCGTTCCCTCCGAGCTCTAGGATCTGCACCTTCCCTGCCGAGCGCTGCGCCACCTTGGCCCCGGTTAGAACCGATCCGACGAATCCGATTCCATCTATTGCAGGATGCCCGGCCAGGGCGTCTCCGACTACCGGTCCAGGTCCTGAAACAAAGTTGAAGACTCCAGCGGGAAAACCGGCCTGGGCGATGACATCGGTCAATTGCGCTGAGCACGCCGCCGTGGAAGGAGCCGGCACCCACACTACCGTGTTGCCGGCCGCCAGAGCTGGCGCGAATAGTTCAGCACCCATCGTGTAGGGCCAATTCCAAGGGCTGATTACTCCGACGACGCCAAGCGGGACCCGATACTGGAGAATCCGCCGGTTTGGATCTACCGATCTAGGCATGGACCCACTATCGCGCTTGGCGTCCTCGGCCGCCATAACGAAATAGACCCCGAGTTCGTCTACTTCGTCATAAGCTTCGCTAAGCAACGGCTTCCCCTGATCCTCGGCCAAAGCGCGAGCCAACGATTCGCGGTTGGCGGCGATGAGCCGCGCCGCTTCATTGAGCTTGGCGGCGCGTTCGAACGCCGAGACCGACGCCCAATGCCCGGCGGCCCTAGCCGCGGCACCAACCGCCAAGCCCACGTCGTTCGCGTCGCCGCTCGCAACACTGGCAAATCTGGCGCCGCTCGACGGGCTAAGCGCGTCGAGCCGACCCCCATTGACGGGCTCGGTCCACCGTCCGTCTATGTAGACTCCCCAGTCTCGATGTAGCGAACGCTCTGACGTCACGTGTCCTCCCAAATCCTCGAGCCCCAAATCCTCGAGCTCAGGGTCTCTTTGTCAAACTCAAGTTCCTTTGACGGGAGCCTGTACCGCAGTCGCCGAGCCGTTCAACCAGGAATTCACCAGCGACTGATGGGAATTGACAAACGCCGCGGCGGCCGCCGGCCCGCTCATCTTGTTGACCGCCATGTCATAGGCCACCGAGTTCTGATCCGCACTTGTCCAGTGGAATGCCCGGATGAACTTGGCCACCGCCGGAGCGGTGCTCGACAACTTGGCACCCATCATCTTGTAGAGGTAGTAAGGCGGATACGCGCAGTTGATCTGTGCTGGCGGCAGGGCCGCACAAGTTTGAGTAAACGGCGGCAATTGAACCTGCGAGAACGAGTAGAGGTGGTTGATGTATTGCGGCGTGTACCAGTAGAAGATGATCGGCTGCTTGGCCTTGTAGGCCGTCTCGATCTGCGAAAGCTGCGCGGCCTCGGATCCCGCATAGACCACCTTCAAGTTGATCTTGAGGGTATTTACCAACGCCGCGTCATTGGTCACGTAGCTCGGCGCCCCATCGAGAAACTCCCCTTGCGGAGCCGTTTGGGGCGAGACGAAGAGCTGCCAGTCCTTCTGAACCCCTTGCCAGGTCGCTAGCTCCGGGTGCGCTTGCATCAGATAGGTGGGTATGTACCACCCGATATTGCCGGTCGGGCCCTCAAGTCCGGCGTTGACCACCTCGTGGTTGCCATTGACATAGGTCTGATAGTGGTTGTAGTGTCCCCACACTTCGAGAACCGCCGAGACACTCCCGGTCGCAATGGCGGAAAATTCCGGAATCTCCGCCAGGTCAAGCAGTTTCACCGGATATCCCAACTTGTGAATGATCACGTATTGCGCCACGACATTATTGGCTAGCGACCCTTCCCAGGAGTTGGTCACCAAGGTAATCGTCGGTTTCGGCGTCGTCGAACCGCTTGATGACGCTGCGCTCGAACCGCAAGCCGCTAAAAGCACCGTGGCCGCGGCCGCTCCCGTTCCCCATTTGAGGCCGCGCCGTACTTTTTGCGACCTTTTCTCGCTTTTTACCATTTACCCCTACCCTTCATTTCACTGCTGATTTACTACTCGGAACGCCGCCAAATCAAATGGCGCACCCCTGCTACCCTTACCAAAGCGCCCCAGTGGGCCCGACGTGATCCTCGAGCACGCCTGCTCGCAAAATCCACAGCGGCATCGCGCGCCCGGCGAAGCCCCGGTGGATGAGATTTGGAACCGGCCACCGGTGACTAACCGTAAACCCGGTACTGCGCCGGATTCACCAAAAGATCAAGCTTGCAACCTCCTTACAAAACGGCCCTGCGTGAGCCGATCGAACACAACACCCATGATGACGATGGCAAGTCCCGCTGCAAGTCCAAGACCGAACTGGTCGCGCTCCAGCCCGACCACGACGTCATAACCCAAGCCACCACCTCCGACCAGTCCAGCCACGATCACTTCGGCGAGCACCAGCATTATGGTCTGATTGACCGCGAGTATGATCGCGGGACGGGCCGCGGGCAATTCCACCTTCCACAGCAGCTGAAGCCGGGTGGAGCCAAAGGCGTTGCCAGCCTCGACCATGTCCCGTTTGATCTCGCGCAACCCCAAATTGGTGAGTCGAACGGCCGGTGCAAGGGCATAGACAAATGACGCGGCGACACCAGCCATGTTCCCTACTCCGAAAAACAGAACCACCGGGATCAAATAGACGAAAGCCGGCATGGTTTGGAGCACGTCGAGCACCGGTCGCAGAGCCTTGTCCACCCCGTTCCACCAGTAAGCCGCGATGCCCAGCGGTATCCCCACCAGCACGCACATAACCAGAGCCACAATTACTTGGGCCAAGGTAATAGCGCTATCGGACCACATTCCCAGATACCCGATCGCCATCACGCCAAGCGCAACCAGCAGAGCGCGACGCCAGCCGCCCATCAGATACCCCAGGGCCGCGGTAACAAATACCGCTAGCCACCAGGGAATATCACTAGCCAAACGCGTGAGGGGATTGAGGATCTCCAGCGTGGTAAACGCGGAAAGATTCGAGGTCCCGCCGATTATCGGCAACGACGAGTAGTGATAGAGGTGTGACTGGAGCCAACTCAAAAACGAATTCACCGGAGCTGAGATCGACACCGACCACGCAGGAGGAAATCCGCCCGGGCCGCTCACGATGGTGCCGATCACCACGGCGCCAACGATGCCCAACGCAACAGCGCCGTAGAGAATTCTCTTGTGGCGACCGGCGTTGTACGACGATACGCCCGAGCGGCGCCCAACGCGATCCGCACCCGCCGAAACGATGC
>JAJYGZ010000307.1 GCA_021790495.1 Actinomycetes bacterium | reverse complement strand
TCTGACTCGCTATGACGACCCGAGTGTCTTGATAAAGGCTCTTCGATACGCTCATGATTACACGGCAAGTATTGACTTCACCGACTTGGCCACGGCAACTGCCCAGCTTGGCAAGACAAATGCCTTTAACGCTGCCGATAACGCCGAGCGTCTCTTGTTGCTCGAGGGGAGCCAGATTGCTGATGCGGATCTGAAGCAATCTCCGCCAGATCCCGCTGTTTGGACAGAGACACCGAGGAGGATGCGCTTTGGGATGTAGTGATTCGGCGAGCACGGCTCGGCCTTCCTGGGAGGTTAGGGCGGCCTGTCTGCGGCTGAGCGCAAGGTCGCGAAGACCGCGACGATATCGCGCCCGCCCGCCTCACTTTCCTCCCTAACCCGCTCTGTACTCGAATCCACAGGCGGCGCCCCACAGAGTCTCGTCGGGTTCCTTGAGCCAGAGGTCGGGAAATCCGGTCCGCTGGTACATCCGCGCCTCCCACCCCTGCATCCGGAAACTACAACCGAAGCGTGGCGGACGTCGAGCTGCCCGAGGATGAAAGACCTTCTACATGGACGAGCATCGCGTTTCTCCCGCGACGCGTTGGTAAACATTGCCACAGCTAGCGGTCGCCAGATCCGCGTGGAGTTGAAACCAGCGTGACCCTAATTTAACGATCGTGACATGGGCATTGTTAATGTAACGGTCGGGAAAGCCGTAGGAATCCGTCAGCCACCAGCGGTTCGAAAGCGTCGCCAGAAAACTCGCCCTCTGGCCATTGCGCCGCCAGCCGACATAGCAACCGGTAGTGCGAAGGACCGCTACGGGCTCCAATGTGGACTACGGTCACTTTGACACCTTGGGCGCCGGACAAATTCATCGCCCGGTTCACAAACTCGCTCAGATAGCTAGGTACGTACCCAATCCGAACTCCATCCACTGTTAATAAGAGCCTGGCAAACGCGTCGAACTTGTTCCCGGCATCGGGGGACCTTCGTCATCGCCAAAGTTCGCCCGACGATGAGAAGTAGGTTTCTGTGGATCAATCTCGATACGAGGCCTGTTTTGTTTAATTTTGGCACCGAGGGGCGACGTGTCCGGCCGGCAGTGCTAAGCGATGCGTTTCGCATCGCTTAGCTATTACAATGGTGGCCATGACAAAGGCCATTACCGTTCGCCTCGATGATCTCGACCATGCCGCTTTGGAAAAACAGGCCGACCGGCTTCGGATCCGCCCGGGAACCCTGGCGCGCATTTTGGTGCACGTCGGGCTGAGTGGGGATGACTCAGCCCGAGGCGCGGATGCCCGTGCCGCAGTCGAGCGGTTGGTGGAACGGTCTCGACGCCAACCGTCTGTCGATGCCGTGACCCTGGTAGCCGACGCGCGTAGTGCGCTCGAGCCGCACCGGTGAGCGTCGTCGTTGACGCCAGCGTTATCGTCGCTCTTTTCGTTGCCGACCAGCGGCAAGGTGCTGTCCAGAATCAGCTGCAAAGATGGTTGCAAGCTGGTGAGGAGTTACACGCGCCGGCCGTGTTGCCCTATGAAGTCGCCAACGTACTTGCACGCTTGGTCTTCGATGGGACGCTTGAGGCGAACGACACCGCCGAAATATGGTTTGACTTGGCCGCTCTTGGTCTGGTACTGCATCCCTTCGACCTGGCCGAAGACGGTCCGAGGGTGGCGGCCGTGACCCTTAGCCTCCGTCGCCGGCATGCTACCGACTCGTCCTATGTTTGTTTGGCCCAGCGACTCGGGACCACGATGTGGACGTTAGATGGCGCCCTAATCCGCAACGCAGCTGACCTCGGATTGCCTGTCAAGGCGGTGTCTTAAAGGCCAGCCCCATGTTTACGGACCGAAGTAAGCCTCGCAATTCTCATCGCCGCGCAATTTTTACAATGACATGGCCCACCAACAGAGCGACCGAGTTGGCTGGCATGGCGTTTCTCGCCGCCTATGGCTTTGGGGCGTTCAGCCCGTTGGCCATTGGGGGATTACTAGATGCCACCGGTGGCTTTACCGCGGGTAATATCGCCTTGATCGCGACGACTCTGGCGCTCGGATTGGCAATCCAAAGACTGGATCCTCCTCGCGCACTCGAAGTTCGATCGAAACTGCGCTCGGACTCGTCCTGACGTCATGGCGATGGTGATCTATCCGGCTTGCCTGGCAGCTCCCGCGCGACAGCCACAGGCAGCGTTTTGCAACACGAATGCATTTGTGGCATCCAAAGTGCATCGGATGAGCCTTGAGTACCCGGAGTTTACGTGGGTTCCTCATAGCGAGGTAGTGAAATGCGAAGTTCCTTTGCAGCCGCGCGAGCGAACTTGGGCACGCCAGCCCTTTCGAGCCATGTCAAGAGCTCCTCCATGGTCGCGGGTGGACGTTGCAGTTGACGCTGTTGAGCGTCAAGCGCGGAGACAACCGACCGTGGCCTCAAATCGAGTTGGGAAACAAGAAAATCATCGGGGTGAATGACTTCTAGGTTGAAATCTTTCATAATCCTGTTGGGAAAGTCCTTGAGGTTCCTAGTTACGATTGCATCCGCGTGGCCGACAATTGCAGCGGCAACTACGTGCCAATCATTTGGATCTGGCAGCTCCCTTCGGATTGCCACCGAATCCAATCCTTCGACCATCGCATCCTCGAAGGCATTGACCATGTCATCGATTCGCTCGTCGAGGACTCGGGCATTGTTAGGCCAAGTAGCGCCGAGAGTGCGACGCAGCTCATCGATGATCGTGTGGGACCAAAGCGGGCGGTACAGCCCCTCCTCGGCAATTCGTAATAGCGAGTCGCACAACACTATCGGGAACAGAACGCAGGTATCGAGGACAACCGCAAACCTCGCCACCTACCTAATCAACCCCTTAACTAGGATCGGACTGTCGACTCACAGTCTACGTCATAATGCATAGGAAGCTCGTAAGCTCCGATCTGATACGAGGTTGTCGTGAGGCTGTCCAAAGCGGCTCGCCGCCGCTTCCGCTGTTCAACTTGATACGCGCGCAGGTCATCTAGTTGAACACGCCGATGGCGATTAATCTTGGTGTGGGGGATCTTGCCGGAATCAAGCAGCTTGACAAGGGTTGGCCGACTGACGCCGATGAACTCCGCCGCCTCTTGGGTGGTCAACTTCATGCGATGGGGTGCGACCGTCACTGCGTTTCCTCGGACAAGTTCGTCTGCGACGACTCGCAGCACCTGGTACAGTTCGACAGGTAGTTCAACCGATGTGCCGTCGGGACCGACTAGAGTAGCGCCGCGATCACTTAGGGCGACGATGCCGGCGATCGCCTTGAGCGACTTCTGGCTGGTGGGGGGCATCACGATGTCCTCAACAAGACGTATAGATTGTGAAGTCATTGCCGCTCCTTTGGTGGCTATATATATAGCGTACATCCCAAACGCAATATTCGCAAGAATCTTCGTGATACTCGTCGAGCGGCGTTATCGAAGCTGGTTCGATGAAGAGCGAAATCGCTCTTCGTTACCAGCGTTGTTTTCGTCAAGGCGCTACCACCGCCCGACCGCCGTTGCCGATGGAGGCTTTTGCGCGCTTCGGTTGGTGTGCATGGCATATTGCCCCAACTACTATCGGCGCTGGAGACTTGGACATCAAACGGAGCGACCAAGGAGCCGGGGCATCCGATACGATGCCCGAAGGCGTGATCCCTTTGGGCGCCCG
>JAJYGZ010000161.1 GCA_021790495.1 Actinomycetes bacterium | reverse complement strand
TTCCGATCTCTTAGCCGTTGGTTGTTCGGAAATGACTCTTCGACGATCTTTGCGAGTACCTCGAATTCAATTGATACCAACGCGGCAACTGCGCCTGCGTAGGCGACATTTTTCATCAGAATCTGGACACGAGATTCGGAGAAATTCTCCCCGCATATTTGTGCTAGCGGTATACCCAGAAACTTGATGTCCTCGCGATGCAAGTCTGCAGCCAGCGGCCAGCTCGAGTCGTAAAGCACGTAGCCGCCGGGGCGGACCTCGGCGATATCTTCGCCATAGGTCTGTCCGTTCATGGCCACGACGAGGTCGTAGCTGCTCGCGCGGGAGGTGTGCCCAGCTTCGTTGGCCCTAATTTCGAACCAAGTCGGCAGCCCTTGAATGTTGGACGGGAAGAGATTCTTGCCCGAAACAGGCACCCCCATGCGAAAGATCGCCTTGAGGATCATGTTGTTGGCGCTTGCCGAGCCCGTGCCATTGACGTTGGCGAATTTTAGGGCGAAGTCGTTGATCCGCGCTGGGGGATGCGCCACTGTCATCGCCGTCTGGTCATCGTGCACCGCACTTTTCATATCAGCTCTCTTATCGCCGCATATCCGAGCCGGAGGTCGAACTTTTCCATGTTCCATGCCGCGGTCGGACATCGTTCAGCGCACAGACCGCAATGTACGCAGAGGTTTTCGTCTTTCACCATGATCTTTCCGGTCTGTGGTAGCGCCGCCGAGAAGTACATCGGCTCGTCAAGATTTTGCGAAGGAGCCGAGAGCCGCGCCCTCAACTCGAGTTCGTCGTCGCTGTTTTTGGTGATGGTAAGGCATTCGACCGGGCAGACGTCGATGCATGCGTCACACTCTATGCAAAGCGGGGCTCGAAAAACTGGCTGGATATCGCAGTTGAGGCAGCGCTCGACTTCTCGCACTGTCTGTTCCACGCTGAAACCCAGCTCGACTTCCAGTGAGAGCTTCGAGAACCGTTCGGCGAGATCGACGTGGTCCATGCGTTGGCGCGGTGCGGAACTATAGTCGTTCGCGTAGCTCCACTCGCTGATGCCCATCTTCTGGCTGTGCATGGTCATCACTTCGACGGGCCGATCACCTGTGTCGATGCCTTGGCAAAAGTTGTTGATCGAAATTGCCGCTTGGTGCGCGTGTGCGACGGCCCAGATGATGTTCTTGGGCCCAAATGCCGCGTCGCCTCCGATGAAGACTCCCGGGAGGGAAGTTTCCATGGTAGCTTCGTTGACCGCGAGAAGGCCGTTGGGTTCAAACCGGACCCCGAGGTCGCGCTCGATCCATGGAAATGCGTTTTGCTGGCCAATTGCCAGGATGACATCGTCACAAGGTATAAATACGGTCTCCAGCACCTTCGAGCGGACTGCATCCTGGTCCCACTCGAGCACCTCGAATTCCATGCCGACAAGCTTGCCACCGTTGGTCACGAAGCTTTTGGGCGCATGGTTGACGACGATTTCGATCTTTTCTTCTTCGGCGTCTTCAAGTTCCCAAGTAGACGCCTTGAAGAAGCCCCGTGGACGCCGCGCCACGATCTTGACATCGGTCCCGCCGAGACGACGCGCGGTTCGGCAGCAGTCCATTGCGGTGTTGCCGACACCTACGACCAGGACGTTTGTGCCGATGGATTTAACGTGTCCGAACGCGACTGACTTCAGCCAGTCCAAGCCGATATGGATCCGTTGGGAAGCTTCTTCGCGCCCGGGCAGCGAAAGGTCTCGGCCGCGCGGCGCTCCGCTTCCGATGAAAATGGCATCGTAGCCTTGTGCCAGAAGCGCTTTCATGCTTTGGACTGGCGCGTCGAAGTGAACGTCGACCCCCATGTCAAGAATGGAGTCAGTCTCCTCGTCAAGGACCGTGGCAGGGAGCCGGAATGCCGGAATGCTCGTTCGCATCAGCCCCCCGGCCTCTTGGGCCGCGTCGAAGATAGTTACCGAGTAGCCCAGCGGCATGAGGTCGTTGGCGACCGTAAGCGACGCCGGGCCTGCTCCAATACAGGCAACGCGCTTGGAGTTGGTAGTAGCGGGAGCATGAGGGAGGCGATCCGAGATATCGCCGCGGAGATCAGCAGCGACTCGCTTCAATCTACAGATTGCGACGGGCGCGCCATCCACGCGCAGACGCCGACATGCCGGCTCGCAGGGTCGATCGCAGGTTCTCCCAAGGATCCCAGGGAAGACGTTCGATGATCGGTTGACCATGTAGGCGTCGTCGTATCGCCCCTGTGCTATCAGGCGTATGTACTCTGGTACGTCCGTGTGCGCTGGACACGCATACTGGCACTCGACGACGCGGTGAAAGAATTCGGGATTTTCGATGTCGGTCGGCTTCATTGCCTTCTTTTTCTAATTTGACAATTCGCTAAAGGCTCTGAAGCGGGCTTGGGGCGGCTCGGCCAATTTGCGCGGCTCCCAGAACTTGGGATTGAAGAGTCGCGGAGGGCGCGCTTGCTTCGATATGCGGCACAAGGGCGAAGCCGAGTAGTTCTTTGCCCCGATATGGGCAATTCCGGCGCATGTCCAGCTTGTAAAACCATTCAGGCCCTCTCACCGTATCGTCCTAAAACGAGACTGGTGCTCATGTCGTCATGTTACAACTGACAGTAGTACTAATGCTGAACAAGTCCAATTTCGCGGCTCATTGGTTGATCCCGGTTCAGGGGTTGGCCTGCGCTGGAATCGCGACAGCCGCCCCGAGTGAAGCGTGGTAAGAGCGACGCACCCCGTATTTGCAGATCATTGGCGACGCAGAATTTCGAGCATGCAAACGCCGCTCGGACTTCGCAAAGCGCGAACCGTCCTCGCCCGGTTGGCTTTCGAGGTGGCGACCCAAGCGTTAGACGAGCCGAAGTTGTTTGTCTACGCTCAGCGTGGATGACACGCCTTCCCCGTTGAAGGTGCCAGACATCGGCGCAACGTCGCCGTAATCTCGCCCGGCCGCTATCACCAGGTAGTCGCAGTTGACCCGGCGGTTGTGTGTCGGGTCCCAGCCCTCGGCGATCCATGTCCTTTGATGACGTCCGCCAACTGGGCGCAATACCTCTACCCACGCGTGGCTTGCGCCCTCGCCGGGGAGATGGCCTGAAACGTATCTAGCCGGGAGCCCGGCGAGGCGGCAAGCAGCGAGCATGATGTGGGCGTAATCTTGACAGACCCCGCGTCCTCCGGCTAGGGCTTGGGCCGCGGTGGTAGCGACTCCGGTAACTCCCCACTCGTAGCTCAAAGACTTGTGGACCGCCGCACAAAGCGAGGCGACGTCCCGGTTTTGTGCTGCGTGCGTCAGTTCTGCAATCGCTGGATCGGGCGTGGTGAGATGGGTGTGGCCCAGGTAGTTCTTCTCGGCGCCGATATGATGAGCGGAGACGACTTCGCCAACCGACAATTCGACCTCGACCTCGAATTCAACCGCATGATCGACCCGCGGGATCGTGGCTTCGAGGACGACGTTGCAGAATGGATCCGAGGTAACCCCGGTATTCAGCTCATCGACGCCGCTTACTTGTAGATTCCAACGCCGGCGACGCTGCGAACCGTATTTTGGCGGGGGAACGGTCATCAGCCGCTGATGAAGGTCGGTAATGGGAGCGCTATAAGCGTATCGGATGCGCTGGTTGAGAACGAAGGTGCGAGGTCCTTCAAGCGAGGTGGATTGCGCAGTTTTGACCACGCTATTTGGCCAATTCGCGAG
>JAJYGZ010000096.1 GCA_021790495.1 Actinomycetes bacterium | reverse complement strand
CTTCTCGGGAGGTGAGAGGTTGCGGAGCTCTGGAACCAGCCCAGCGCGCTCGCGGAGTTGTCGGTCGCCGGGTTGGCTGGCCATCTGCTGCGCGGTGTTTCCACCGTCGAGATCTACCTCGATGCTCCCGAGCCCGACGCAGTACCGCTAAATGCGCCGGGGTATTACCATGCGCTGGCCCTAACGCCGGACATAGCTTCTGCGCTCAATCGTGAGGTCAGGCTAAAAGGGGATGAGGTAGCGGAAATTGGACCCCGCGCGCTTTGCGAGGCGGCGCGCGCTCTATCTGAGCGCCTTGGGATTCGTCTCGCGGGTGAAAGGCTCGATCGCCGCCTTCAAGTGCGCGACGGCATCGTGATCTCACTCGATGACTATTTGCGCACCCGCATCGTCGAACTCACCATCCATTGCGACGACATGGCTCATAGTATTGGCTTGGCCGATGCGCCCGAGCCGAGCGCACGCTCAGGGACCTTCGCGATAGACACCTTGGTGGAACTCGCACGGATGCGCCATGGTGATCTCGCGGTTCTCAGGGCACTCGCACGGCGCGAACGCGACAACGGTAGCGCGCTTCGAGTTTTGTAGAACGGATTTGGCGGGCAATCGCGCCTCAGTTCGGTTCAGCTCCGCTTTTGCGAAATTGCTGGAGTCGCTACCGGTCATCCCAGTCCGGCGAACCAAGTTGTCGCCTCAGGCCGCTGCGGCCTAGGAGGGATCCGATTCCCCGTGCACCCGCGGTTGGCGCCTTCGACGAGTCGGCAATCAGCCAGTATGGTCCTCTGCAATTGTGATTATGCCGCTGGGGGCATCGAGCATATCTAAGGTGCGACGAGCGGCGTCGTCGATCAGAACACGCGGCGGCGAGGGCAATTCGTTTTCGAAGTAGGTGCTGGGCCCATAGAACTGGCCGTATCGAAGCACCACTCCGCCAGCATTCAGAACTGCTTCCTCGTGCTCTTTGACTGCCGCTGCGCCGTCGCCGGGTAGCTGCCACGCGACGCTCTGTGCGACGAAGCGACCAACGCCGCTGGCTTTCGCGGCGGCCAGAAGGTGCTTGGTTCCTTCGCGGCGCATTCGCGAGTTCGCCTTGGCCATCTCTGGAATTCGCATTGGGTCATCCGGCAGGTCAGTGAGCTCATCTAGGACTAGGTCGGGGCGAAATGCCGCTAGGGCCTCGCAGAGGGCGTCAAGGTCATAGACATCGCACACCACCGGTTCTGCACCTAGAGCGCCGAGCAGCTCGAGTTTTGACTGACTGCGGGTCATTGCTGCGACGCTATGGTCCGCGGCGACGAGCGGTGGTACCAGGCGCAATCCGATCACTCCGCTTGCGCCCGCGACGAAGATGCGCATCCCTCGATGATAATGTCCGTCGGCCCGACATGCCACCGCGTCGAAGTCCAAGGAATACGCCCAAGATGAACCTATAGTTGGCTCACCGTTCCTCCAACGCGAGCTCGACCATCACCGGCGGGGACAGCTATGAGCCGCGATCCTTTGCCCTGAGTGATCACGAGTCGACGGTTCAGGTTTACCGCGAGGGGAATTGCTGCCGAACCCGTCGCTTCGTCTTCGTTCACCCCGACCGCGGACGCAAAGACGCGAGCGCGAATGGTGCCGAGTTCCTGGTCTATCCAGGCCCACACCATGTCATGCGCACCTGTACTCGGTGCTACCGCCTTCTCAACGGCCTCGGGATTTGGGAGCTCGTGCAGCCGCCATGGCGGGCACCATTGTGCCTTGGCAACTATCCAGAAGTCCGAGCCGTCAGTCCCGTACCCGACGGCTCCGGCTGGTGGGCGCAACACCTCAGGACGGTAGCCCTCGCGAGCCAATAGCCACGCGGTTCCCACCATCGGGTGACCGGCGAAGGGCAGCGGTACCGATGGGGTGAAGATGCGGCACGAGCCGGTGGCCGGATTGTCGACGAAAACGGTCTCGCTAAAGCCCAGCTCATGAGCAATCTGTTGACACTGCGAGTCGGGGAGATCGGCGGTGTGAAGCAGGACGCCAAGAGGGTTTCCGTGGTTGCCGTCGGCGTCGGTAAAGACACGAAGCACCGATATTGGCGGTAGGCAGGTCATCGTGGACATCGCTTTAGCACCTCCAAGCGCAAGTCGAGGGCAACCAGCCGGATTCGGCGTTGGTTTTGTTCAAAGTCCTGGGGTCCCACGGCGCGCACGGCTTTCACGGTCGAACCTGACCGGCGAGCGCTTCGGCGGCGCGGTCGGCGTCGTCTTTCGTGTTGTTGATGTGGAATGCGAGTCGGATCCTGCCGGCGCGAACGCTAGCGACTATTCCGGCTCGGTCCAGCCATTGATCGATATCGGGGCCCGGGTCGAGGCTGACAATGGCCGAGTCGCCTTCTGGCAGGTCGACGGCTGCGCGGAACCGGTTGGCGAGGCCAAGCGCGTGAGCGTGCAGGGTGTCGCGTCCGACCTCGGTTAGCAGACTCAGGGCGGGATCTTGGGCTACCCAAGATTGCCAGGCGGGGGACACGTCGAAGCGCCTCGCGTCGCGAGCTAGGCGCAGCGGACCCCCGTAAATGCTGGCCCAAGGTTTGTCGCCGGCATACCAGCCCGCGTTGTTTGGGACTAATTCATCCATCAAGTCAGGTTGCACGGTAAAAAAACAGGTACCGCGGGGCGCCAGCAGCCATTTGTAACCGCCGCCGGTCGTGTACGCGAAGCGTCCGGCGCAAATTGGCAACCATCCCACCGCCTGGGTTGTGTCGAGAAGGATACGGGTTCGGGTCGCGGCACAAGCCTCGACGAGAGCGTCGAGGTCGACAAGACGCCCGTCAGCGGACTGCACAGCCGAGACGGCCACCAGCACGGTGCGCGCCGTCACGGCATCGGCAAGGTTCTCCAGCGGAACTTCCCGTACCCGCACACCTCGTCCTACCTGTGCCAAGAAGGGGAACACCAGGCTTGTGAACTCTCCCTGTACGGTGAGCACCTCGCTCGGATCGGGTAGCGCTGCTGCGACTAGACCGGCGAACACACTTACCTGGCTACCCACCGCCACCGCCGAGGGGTCGACTCCGACGAGACCCGCATACGAAGTCCGGGCTGCGGCCACCGGACGGTCGTAGTCCGACGGATTGGCGTGTCCTTCGCGCCAGTCATTAAGCGCCTGCTGCAGTGCAACCAGCGACCGACGAGGCGGCAAACCTAGCGACGCGGTATTGAGATATGTGACCCCGGCGTCGAACTCGGCCTGGGCCGCTGCGACGCGCAACGCCGGTTCGGATTGCCTCTCCTCTTGTCTCACGGTCGTTCCACCCGTCGCACTCGTACTGCTTCTAATGCAATTGTAAACAGCGGAATTGGATCGATCCGGCGCCACGAAACCGTTTGCCCGGCGGCGATGTCCTCGCACGATCCCCGTCAGCGGGTCGGCCAGATCTCGATTGGCGCGTTTGGCTGGTTCGAGCGCGAGGCGGTCGCACGACATTGAGTTACAAAATAAGAACCGAAATCCACCGGTTGTCTCGGCGACGGTGGGCCGATTGCGGATAGAGCCTTCCAGTGCCAGGCTGACTAGATGGGCAAAGTTGGCCATTTTGCTTTATGCCATTGCGCGCGTGACCCCTGATCTGGCAAGAAACTTCACATATGATATCGAAGTGGTATCATGAGTGAATGGCATTCACCCTACGCACTGACGCCGCTCTTGAGGAAGCGCTCACCTC
>JAJYGZ010000337.1 GCA_021790495.1 Actinomycetes bacterium | reverse complement strand
GGCGATCGTGATGGTGCTGCTCGGGTTGTCAGCGGCCGAGTGCGAGGGATCGGCGATCCTCTTCGGGCTGTTGGCTGCGAGCGCCTGGCGGATCGTGATCCCCTGGTGGTTTGGGCTCCGGCATCTCTTTGTGCTCGCGGGAGCTGGGGGCGGGTGGTACTTCTACCACAGCCATCCTTTTGGCGGGCTCGGGCTTGTCGCGCTGGTGGGTGCGGGCTGGGTGGTTCATCTGCTCGGCGACTATCTCACCAGAGGGGGGACGGGATTCCGCTGCTCTATCCGCGAGGGTCGGGGTTCGCGTTGCCGGTATTCGGTGCTACCGGGTCCGGCCTTGAAACCGCCTTCGCGGTTCTCCTCTATGTCTGCGTTGGATTGACGTTCGGCCTATGGTTCTCGCACTATTCCCAGCTGGTCAGAATCAGCCATATCGTGCCGGTTGGGATCAGACGGTGGTGGTAAAGGCGGTAGGGTCCGACTCCGATGTGGAGATAGCGCTCTTCTGGCTGCAATCTGTTCAGACGGCGATATCGTCTTCGAAGTGGCGGACATCGTCGCTCCACGGGATTTCGCACAGCGTGGAAGACCTCTTGTCTCACATGAGATCATCATCAACCGCTATGTCGGGAGCAAGCCAGAGATGAAGTTCCGTTGGCTGCGCTATGCGACGAACAACCAATGATTCTGTATTCTCGGTGACCAAGGCGGGCCGAACTTCGCCTCCACGGTGTGATCGCGGGTGCTGCGCATGCTTTTCTCGGACTTCGTTCATAACAACAAGCACCTGGCGCGGTCAGGAGAGCCCTTCACCGATCCTATCCGCACCGCTGGCACCCAACTTCAAGGCTTCGAATTTCACCCGATGTGTGAGAGCCTCAATGGGAGACGCAAGCGGTGCCTAGGAACGTCACGGGTGATTGGCATCCCGGATGTCTGGCTAGGGCCGACGATTACCTGACCACGATGTCGACAAGGCACCTGCGGCGGACCCACAGGCGCGACGAAGGCGATCAAGACACAGCGGCATGCTGGGGAAGCTGTTCGCCCTATGAAAAACGATGCCCCGATAGCGCGACGCCGGAATCTGGTCGACCCGACACCGGTATCACTTTTTAGCATGACGGTAAAAGGGAGCAGCCTCGGGAGCAAGGGGAGTATTCCCCAGGATCAAATCGGCCGCCTTCTCCGCGATCATCATCACTGGGGCGTAGATGTTGCCATTGGTGACAAAAGGCATCACCGAAGCGTCTACCACTCGGAGTCCCTCGAGCCCATGCACCCGCAACGTAGCCGGGTCGACTACGGCCATCTCGTCGCTGCCCATCTTGGCGGTGCACGAGGGGTGAAGCGCGGTCTCGGCGTCGCGCGCCACCCAATCGAGAATCTCTTGATCGCTTGACACCGCCGCCCCCGGCGAGATTTCTCCGTCGTTGAACTCCTCGAAGGCGCTCTGGGAAAGAATCTTGCGCGCGACCCTAATGGCCTCCACCCACTCGCGCCGGTCCTGGTCGGTGGAGAGATAGTTGAACCTTAGCGCCGGATGGACGCTCGGGTCCGCCGATCGAATCATTACGCTGCCGCGCGCGTCCGAATTCATCGGACCTATATGCACCTGGTAACCGTGTCCCTTGGCAGGCTTGGAGCCGTCATAGCGAATCGCGATCGGTAAAAAGTGAAACATCAGATTGGGGTAGCTGACATCTTCGTTGCTGCGGGCGAATCCGCCGCCCTCGAAGTGATTGGTCGCCCCGGGGCCCTTTCGCATAAAGAGCCACTGGAATCCGACCCAAGGGCGATTTCGCCACAACATCGCTGGTGCGACCGACACCGGTTGCTTGCTGGCGTGCTGCACGTATACCTCGAGGTGATCCTGCAGGTTTGCCCCGACGCCCCCAAGATCGTGAATCGGATCGACTCCGACCGATTTCAAGTGCTGCGCGGGGCCAACTCCCGAAACCTGGAGCAACTGCGGAGAGTTGATCGCTCCCCCGCAAAGGATTACTTCCTTTGCTCTGGCGATCTCGGTCGTCTTACCCGAGCGGCGATACTCCACCCCAACCGCGCGTTTGCCTTCAAATACGATCCGCGACACCATCGCGTTGACTTCGACCTTGAGGTTCGATCGCGTCATTACCGGATGGAGATACGCGCGGGCGGCAGAAAGGCGGCGGCCCCGGCTGATGTTGCGGTCAAATGGAGCGAATCCCTCTTGGCGAAAGCCATTCACATCACTTGTCAGCGAGTATCCCGCTTGTTGTACAGATCTGAAGAAAGCACCAAAAAGCGGATTCGTCGCGGGACCTCGCTCAAGAATTAGCGGGCCGTCCCCGCCGCGATACTCATCCGCGCCAGCCCGACATGTCTCCATCTTCTTGAAATATGGAAGGCAGTGGGCATAGTCCCACTCCGAAAGACCGGCTTCGCTCGCCCATCGCTGGTAATCCATGGGATTTCCACGCTGAAAAATCATTCCGTTGATGCTGGACGAACCGCCGAGCACTTTGCCCCGGGCATGGTAGATTCGCCGGTTGTTGAGAGCAGCTTCGGGCTCAGACTCGTACTTCCAGTCATAGAACCGATTACCTATCGGAATGGTGAGGGCAGCTGGCATATGGATAAAGATGTCCCACAACGAATCCATCCGTCCCGCCTCAAGTACTAAGACACGCGTAGCGAGATCCGCGCTGAGACGATTGGCCAGAACGCTGCCAGCGGAACCGCCGCCGATGATCACGAAATCGTACTCAACGCCCGCCATTACAACTCCTTCTCATGGGTGCTGCACTTTGGCGCGACACCCTTGTCGAACAAATTCAGCTTTGCTGGGTCACCGACCACTCGCTCAAGCCAGGCCGACGATTTCGCCATTGGAATCGATGTCGATCCTCTCGGCGGCAGGGTGCCGGGAAAGTCCGGGCATGGTACGCATGTCCCCGCAAATCGCGTAGACGAATCCGGCACCTGCCGACGCCCTTATCTCGCGAACGGGAAGTCGCCATTGAGTTGGCGCTCCCTTCAGCGATGGATCGGACGAGATGGAAAGGTGCGTCTTGGCGATACAGACCGGAAGCGATCCGAAGCCGTTCTGCTCGACTACATCAATTTGGCGGTTCGCGGGCGCACTGAAGTCCACTCCATCCGCACCGTATATCTCTGTTGCAATGATCTCTATCTTCTCACGCAGCGTCGAAGCGGTCGAATACAAGGGATGGAAATTGTTGGAGCCCTCCGCCGCGGCAACGACGGCTTCCGCGAGTTGGGCGGCGCCGCGCCCGCCTTCGGTAAAATGAGTCGACACTACTGCGACTGCACCCATCGATGCGGCAATCTCGGCGACCGCCTCGTGCTCGGAGTCGAAGTCCGAGGGAAAGGCGTTGATGGCTACAACGGCGCGTACTCCGTGTTTGGCGACGTTCTCAAGCTGTTTTTTAAGGTTGGCTCCGCCAATGTGTACTTCGTCGGGATTCTCGGCCAAAAGGTCGGGCGAGAGTTCGCGACCGGCAATGATCTCATGCATCCCCGAGTGGGCCTTGAGCGCTCGGACGGTGGTAACCACCACCGCAGCGTCGGGAGCCAGTCCCGAAGTTCGGCACTTGATGTTGAAAAATCGTTCGGCGCCCATGTCGGCGCCAAAGCCCGACTCGGTAACGAGATAGTCGCCGGTATGGATTCCAATCAAATCGGCGATGACCGAAGAGTTGC
>JAJYGZ010000206.1 GCA_021790495.1 Actinomycetes bacterium | reverse complement strand
ACCTTTTTCAGCATCTGGCGGACGATAAGCTCGATGTGCTTATCGTGGATTGACACGCCCTGGTCGCGATAGACCTTTTGGACTTCTTCCACCAAATACTGCTGAACCTCTCGGATGCCTTTGATCTCAAGCAGCTCTTTGGGATCCTTGGGACCCTCAACGAGAACATCACCGGCCTCAACGTTGACGCCGTCGACAACTTCGAGGCGCTGTTTTGGAGCCAAATCCCGCTCTTCCCGGTTGCCATCGTCGTCCACGACCACCAATTTGCGGTGGTTGTCAACCTCTTCGATGTGCACTATGCCAGAACTATGCGAAAGAATCGCCGCGCCCTTGGGTGTGCGGGCCTCAAAGAGTTCCACAACTCGAGGAAGGCCATGGGTAATATCAGCGCCAGCAACTCCACCTTGGTGGAAGGTACGCATAGTCAGCTGCGTTCCAGGTTCGCCGATGGACTGGGCCGCGATAACGCCCACCGCTTCACCGAGGTCGATGAGACGCCCTGCCGCCAGCGACTGGCCGTAGCAGACCCTGCAGACGCCGTGAAGCGTGTCGCAGGTCAGCACGGATCGCACCCGGATTCGGCTTACGCCAGTGTCGTCGCGCAACCGCGCTAGTACCGCATCATCGATGAGCGTACCGGCAGGCATGTCATTGCCGTCGTCAAGGGTGACTCCCTCGGCAAGAACACGCCCATAGATCCGCGTCTCGAGGTACGCACTTCGCTTCGCTTCGTCTGGAACGATATTCTCCATCCAGATGGCGCGGCTGGTATGGCAATCCTCCTCGCGGACGATCATCTCCTGCGCAACGTCGACAAGACGCCGAGTCAGATAGCCGGAGTCCGCTGTGCGCAACGCGGTGTCAGCGAGACCTTTTCGGGCTCCGTGGGTAGAGATGAAGTATTCAAGAACCGAAAGTCCCTCACGAAACGACGACTTGATCGGCCGGGGAATCATCTCACCACGAGGGTTGGAGACCAACCCTTTCATGCCCGAAATCTGCCGTATCTGCTGCGAGTTGCCACGCGCGCCAGAGTCGACCATCATGTTCAGCGGGTTGAACTCGAACGATGAAAGCATCAGCTCCATCGCCCGGCCAATCTCAGAGTTGGCAGAGGTCCAGATCTCGACTTCTTTTTGCCGTCGCTCGTCATCAGTGATGATGCCTCGCTTGAACTGCAGTTCGGCCTTTTCGGCTTCCTTTTCGTAGCGATCGAGAATCTCAGCCTTGACCGACGGCGTCTTCACGTCATCGATGGAAATGGTGAGGCCCGAGAGCGCTGCGAAGCGGAATCCTAGAGCCTTGATGGCGTCTAGCGCAATGGACACTTCCTGCTTTGAATAGTCGTTGGCGATCTCCTCGACAATCGAGGCTATCGGAGTCGCCTTCTTGCCAATCAGGGTGTTGACGAAGCGAAACCCTTCGGGCAGAGCCTCGTTAAAGAAGACTCTTCCCGGAGTTGTGGCAATCTCTTCGTATCCCTCTTGAGTCTGGCGGCGGAAGATTATCCGAGCATGCATATCGATGTCGCCGGCTTCATAGGCCTGTTCAATCTCGTAGGTATGACGGAACACCCGTCCCTCACCCTTCATGCCAGCGATCTCTAGCGTCAAGTAATAGATGCCATAGACCATGTCCTGGGTCGGGACCGTGATCGGTCGACCAGTAGCCGGGGAAAGGATGTTATTGGCAGAGAGCATGAGAACTCTCGCCTCAGCCTGAGCCTCAGCGCTCAACGGCAAATGGACAGCCATCTGGTCGCCGTCGAAGTCAGCGTTAAACGCAGCACAAACCAGCGGGTGGATCTGTATCGCCTTGCCATCCACGAGCACTGGCTCGAAGGCTTGAATCCCGAGTCGGTGAAGGGTAGGGGCCCGGTTCAACAGAACCGGATGCTCTTTGACGACTTCTTCGAGCACCTTCCACACTTCATTGCGTCGGCGCTCAACCATGCGCTTGGCAGACTTGATGTTTTGCGCGTACTCCAAATCGACCAGGCGCTTCATTACGAAAGGCTTGAAGAGCTCTAGACCCATCTGCTTAGGCAGGCCACACTGGTGCAGCTTGAGAGTCGGGCCCACGACGATAACGGAGCGGCCCGAGTAGTCAACGCGCTTACCGAGCAAGTTTTGACGGAATCTCCCCTGCTTGCCCTTGAGCATGTCAGACAAGCTCTTCAAGGGCCGGTTGCCCGGACCAACCACCGGACGTCCGCGACGCCCATTGTCGAATAGAGCATCCACCGCTTCTTGCAGCATGCGCTTTTCGTTATTTACGATGATCTCCGGCGCCGACAGGTCAAGCAGCCTCTTTAGGCGGTTGTTCCTATTTATTACCCGGCGGTAGAGGTCGTTCAAGTCGGACGTGGCGAAACGTCCGCCATCGAGTTGCACCATTGGACGAAGATCCGGCGGGATCACCGGGATCACGTTCATGATCATCGAATTGGGGTCGTTGGGGCGATGCCCGCTTTCGTCGAGAGTGTTGAAGGCCGAAACGATCTTCAACCGCTTGATAGCCTTTTGGCGCCGCTGCGCTTATAGGGGCTTGCGTCCATCGGTCGGGTCGATGATCTCTCTGAGCTTGCGCTCTTCCTCGGTGAGGTCAAGACGACGAATCAGCTTGCCAATCGCCTCGGCACCCATTCCGCCCTCGAAATACTCTCCGAAACGATCCCTGAGCTCGCGCCAGAGGATCTCGTCTTCGATTATGAGGCGACCATGGAGCGCCTTGAAGGCGTCAAAAGCCCGATCTGTAACTTCGGCCTCGCGCTCGAAGCGCGCCCGGGTAGTCTCGATGCGCTGCTCAGCGCGCTTGGTAGCGGCGCGAACTTCGGCCTCTTTGGCGCCACGCGCCTCAAGTTCCTCGAGCTCGACCTCGTTCTCTTTAAAGATCGCATCCAGATCGAGGTTCTTGCGATTCTCGATCTGCTTCATCTCTTCAGCGTGCTCGATCTCGAGGTTCGCCAGGTCGTTATGACGCTTCTCCTCGTCGACCCAGGTAACTAGGTTGGCGGCGAAGTAGATTACTTTTTCGAGCTGCTTTGCCTTGAGTTCTTCCTTGAGAGAAGTCCCCATTAGGAGATATGCGAGCCACGAACGAGTTCCGCGCAGGTACCAAATGTGGACAACCGGGGCAGCAAGTTCGATATGGCCCATGCGCTCGCGGCGCACTTTGTTGCGCGTTACCTCTACTCCGCATCGCTCGCAGATAATTCCCTTAAATCGCACCCTCTTGTATTTTCCGCAGGCGCACTCCCAGTCCTTGGTGGGACCAAAGATCTTCTCGCAGAAAAGCCCGTCGCGCTCAGGGCGCAAGGTGCGATAGTTGATCGTCTCAGGCTTCTTTACTTCTCCGTGGGACCAAACTCGGATTGCATCCGCACTAGCAATACCAATTCGAAGGCTGTCAAATTCATTAACATCGATCATTTCCTAAAAGCTCCCTTCGCCCCCGTAGCGCCGCGTCCCGTCGTCGTAGTCGGAGCCCCGCTCCGGCCTGGCGAGAGAGATGCCGAGCTGCTCGGTAGTTCTGAATGCGTCTTCGTCAATCTCGCGGATCTGAATCTCTTCTCCTGTCTTGGATAGCACCTCTACGTCGAGGCCAAGGGACTGCATCTCTTTGATGAGCACCTTGAAGCTCTCGGGGATGCCTGGTTCGGGAATGTTCTCTCCCTTTACGATGGCTTCGTAGACCTTGACG
>JAJYGZ010000290.1 GCA_021790495.1 Actinomycetes bacterium | reverse complement strand
GCGCTTCGCCACCCTACCTGGTCAATGGGGCCCAAGATAACCGTGGACTCTTCCACTTTGATGAACAAGGCGCTAGAGATCATCGAAGCCGTCGAACTCTTTTCGGTGCGCCCCGACCAAGTCGAGGTGGTGGTGCATCCCCAGTCCGTGGTGCACTCCATGGTTGGCTTTGTCGATGGGTCCTTGATCGCGCAGCTTTCTGAACCCGACATGCGGCTTCCGATCGCATATGCCCTGGGGTACCCCGCGCGCTGCGCGCCCGAATACGGGACGATTGATTTCTCCCGCTCCTTTGAGCTGGGCTTTGAACCTCCGCGCCGTGAGGTGTTTCGGGGACTCGACTTCGCCTATCACGCCTTGGAGATCGGTAACGGTGCCCCTGCTTGGTTGAATGCGGTAAACGAAGTGGCAGTGACTAACTTTTTGGATGACCGAATCAACTGGTGCGATATCTATCCGGTTATCGAGTCCTCGCTTGAGCTGTTCGTACCCGTCGAGCTGAAAAGCGTCCAAGACGTTGTCGCCTTGGATCAAATGGCGAGGCTTCGGTGTTGGGAAGTAATTGAAAAGAAGTTTGCTTCGCCACGCTAGTCAGGCTCATCAAATCGTAGTCAAGGAGACAAATCTTGCAAAAAGGAGACATCAGCGGCCCCGATCTCGAAGGAGCCAAGATGATCCCGTCCTCTTCTGAGAACGAAGTGGACCTTGCCCAGAGCCGAGGACAGCTCTGGAGAAACGTCGCCCGGGCCTCCCTAGTGGTAGCGGGCATCGCGGGGCTTTCAATTTACTTGAATATCTCCAAGACGCTCCTGGTGGTTCTCGCGCTAGTGGTCATGATCATGGTTCATGAACTTGGCCACTTTGCTACCGCGAAGTGGTCCAACATGAAGGTCACCGAATACTTTTTGGGTTTCGGACCCCGCATCTGGTCTTTTCGCCACGGCGAAACGGAATACGGCATCAAGGCGATACCGGCAGGCGGCTACGTCAAGATCGTGGGAATGAGCAGCGTCGAAGAGGTGGCGCCCGAAGACGAGGCACGCGCTTATCGCAGCGCCAGCTATCCGCGGCGTCTGGCGGTTTCTGTCGCAGGGTCGGTGATGCACTTTGTGATGGCGTACCTGATCTTGGTGGTGCTCTTCGCATTTGTCGGAGTCGCTGACTCCACCCGGGCCCAGGTGGTCTCGGTGGCGCCCGTATCCTTGAGGCCCTCCCCTGCCGCGCTCGGGGGAGTTCGGGCCGGAGATGTGATTCAATCGGTGAACGGGGTTCGCCTTTCCAACGTGGATACCCTGATAACCGCCATCCAGGACTCGCCGGATCGGGTGGTAAAACTTGGGGTCATGCGCGACGGGAAGAACTTGACCGTCGCCGTTACGCCCGTGGTGGCGGGGAGCGTCGAGCCGACTCTCAGCGGCGGGGCCGCCAAAAAAGGAATTATCGGAGTGAAGCTCACCGAGCCGATCGAAACCACCGGGGTGCTGTCGAGCCTGGGCCGTCCGTTTTCTGTTATCTATGGCTATAGCTCCGCGACGATTGGGGCCTTGGCATCTCACTTCTCGCCGAGCGGTATCAAGCAGTACGTCTCGGCACTTCAACACCCCGCTAGCACCACCTCGGGCGCCGGGGCGAACGTTCGCTTCGAGTCGCCGGTGGGAATCGTCCGTCTCGCCAGCCAGGCGGCGAGCGTTGGCATCGGCGCGGTGCTGACGCTGCTATTTTCCATCAACATCTTCGTCGGGGTCTTCAACATGATTCCGCTTCTCCCTCTCGATGGGGGACACGTGATGGTTGCCACATACGAGCGGATCCGTTCGCGCAAGCACAAGCCGTATCACGCCGACATGATGAAGTTGATTCCGATCACCTACGCAGTGTTGGCTGTGATTGTGCTGCTAGGAGTCACTGCGCTCTATTTGGACCTGACTCACCCTTTGGCCAATCCCTTCGGGTAGGACGCGAGTAAACCCTGGCAATGGTCGCTCGGGGATATGAAGAGATTTAATTGAGAGCCGATCGAAAAGGAGAAGTCCACGATGGCAAGAAGTAACACCTTTACCCGCCAACGCCGGTCAAGTCGACAGATCCACGTTGGCAAAGTCGCAGTCGGCGGGGGAGCTCCGGTGACGGTGCAGTCGATGACTACGACCAAGACTGCCAACGTTGACGGCACCCTGGCGCAAATCTACGCACTGGCGGGAGCGGGCTGTGACATCGTAAGGTGCACCTGCAACGAGATCGAAGCCGCCGAAGGCTTGGCCCAAATGGTGCCGCGCTCCCCGCTTCCGATCATCGCCGACATCCATTTCCACGTCGAGATGGCGCTCGCCGCGCTCGAAGCTGGCGTCGCGGGCTTGCGCCTCAATCCGGGCAATCTCCGCAAGCCCGAGGAGATCAAACTGGTGGCTCGAGAAGCCAAGGATCGCGGTGTTCCGATTCGCATCGGCGTTAATGCCGGATCCTTACACCCCGATCTGTACAAAAAGTACGGAGGCGCCACTCCCGAAGCCCTGGTAGAGTCGGCCCTCAACGAACTGGCGTATTTTCGCGAAGTCGACTTCGAAGACGTGAAGATATCGGTCAAGGCTTCCAACGTGCCTCTTATGGTCGAAGCCTACCGGATGCTGGCCGAGACCGTGGATTTCCCCTTGCACCTAGGCGTGACCGAAGCAGGTCCGCCTCCGGGCGGGCTGATCAAGGCGACCGCGGGCATCGCCGCGCTGCTTAGTGAAGGCATCGGGGATACCATCCGTTACTCGCTTACCGCCGATCCCATCGAAGAAGCCAAGGCCGGGCGCACGCTTTTGGAGGCGCTAGGCCTGCGTGAACGCCGAGGACTCGACCTGATCGCTTGTCCGAGCTGTGGCCGCGCGGAGATCGACGTCATCAAAGTCGCGCGAGAGGTCCAAGAAGCCCTTGAGAGGTTGGCATTGCCGATCCAGGTGGCTGTAATGGGCTGCGTGGTAAATGGACCTGGAGAAGCCCGCGAGGCGGATCTCGGCATCGCCGCTGGAAAGCACAAGGGCCACCTATTCATAAAGGGCAAAATAGTTCGAGTGGTTCCCGAGGCCGATATGGTGGCCGAATTGGTGGCCGAGGCCGAGCGGTTTGTCAAAGAAGGCGTAGAGGCGCGGCTCGCCGCCGCTGATCCCAACGCCGCTCGCGAAGCCGAAGCTGATCGGCAAGATTTGTTCAGCCTGCGCGGAAGCGACGCCAATGGCTCCGCAGTTCGCATCGAGGGTATTAGGCGAAAGCTCGGCGAGTCTTAGCGTAGTTTCCGACGCGCCATTTGGGTGGCCCAAGGGCGCGACGGGCGAATATGCTCTGAGGACGCTTTCGCTTGCCAGGTGAAAAAGTGGTTTGCTCTGACCTCGCTTGACCAGGCTAAATCTTTATAAACCTGCGTGATTTCTCCGATATCGATGGCCGGTCGCGGTGAAGTGCTTGGGCCCGGATGCCGCGTTGGCTGGAAAGCATGACCCAATCCATCGGGATGCCACCAAATTAGCGGCACTTAATCCCTCATCTCGACTTGAGATATTGGCTAATATTCGTCTCCAAGATATTGAAGTATTGCTTGTCGAAAAAGGTCGGATTTATCTCGCCATTGGCGCAGCCGAATACGACGGGCGGTACTACTTGGACCTATGGGGAGCCAAATGCAAAGCATGTATCCGTCCAATATCGAGATTGACCCGCCCGTTCGGGTCGCTCG
>JAJYGZ010000241.1 GCA_021790495.1 Actinomycetes bacterium | reverse complement strand
TGCCGAACGCATCGAGCGGCGCTCGCCACACGCAACACGAAGGACTTCGAGCATACTGGTGTCGACTTCATCAATCCTTGGGATGCAACCTGATCGCTGGACCGTTGGATCCCAAAGATCAGTCGAGTACTTACCTGTGAAGAATTCGCTGGCTCTGCTGTCGTCTCGCTTGGAGATATGCCAGGATCATACGACAGCTCAAACCCGGCGACAGGGCGAAGTGGCCTTTTGCCAGCCACGCCAAGGCGGCATACGAACCGCATAATCGTTGATCGGGACGCCGACCATCTGGCGAAAGCAAGTTCTGGGATCGAGAAGATTCGCGTTTCTGGGCCGCCGGCTGTCGTCCAGACCATCGGTGGGTTGAGGGTGAAGTTCATCTGGAGTCGGCCAAGTTGATACACCCTGCGAAACTGTTGGCACGAATTTGAGGTGTCCCGAGTGTGCAGACCTGTTCGGATTCCCGGGAACTCGATGGGGCATGCGTCACATGCGAACTTGATTCCTACACCAGATGTGTGAATGACGTTTCACCCTAGGTATCGAGTCTTGGTTTGAAATGACTTCGAACCCCAGTTTGGTCGAAATCCCCGGCTCGCCGGAGGTGACGCCAAGTTGATGGCGCCTGGGTTGGTCAAACTAGTCTGAGCTTGAAATAAGGTGCTGGGCTCGCGCCCATGCAACAGCCTCGCCGCGCGTATGCACATCGGCCTTTCGCATAATGCTCGCAGCGTGCGCGCGCACCGTTCCTTCGCTCAAATAAAGCGTCGCGGCGATCTTGGAATACGACAATCCGGTCGCTAGATATCCGAGCAATTCCTGTTCGCGCGCGGTTAGCAGACGCTGTGAGCCTTGCCGGGACGAGACCAGTTGAGCGAGGCGCGCACCTAGTTGGCGACCTTTCTCGGGATTTGCGCTGCGGCAGATCTCCTCGATCATTTGGCGAATGTCCGACTCGGTAATTTCAGTAGTGCCGCCACCATCGGAGAGAGCCGCCTGGAGCATCTGAGTGAGTGATTCTTTCATCATCACGCGCTGGGTAGCAATGTCCGCTTTGGTTTTTTGCAGGTGCGACAACGTGGCTCCAAATATGGTGCTGGCAACTGTAGCCACCACGACCTCCATCATCCAACCGGGATGGTTGAAGTGATGCGTGGTCACTCGCACGGTGCTCATATGTAGCACCACAAGGGAGATTTCTGCCCCGACGCCGATAAGAAATGACCGCCATCCAAATATAACCAAGGCCTCGGTGATTACCACGGGCATGATTGCAAGCGCCGGAACCTCGTTGCTGTGAAAGTTGGCGACATAAAAGAGCATCGCGTAGGCCACGTCCCGAGATATCGCGAAGCGGTAGTCAACGACTCCTTGGTTTGACCGCAGATTTCGCCAAAGCTGATAACCAGTGTCTATCGTCGCTACCACAAGCACGTCGGTTACCACGGGTTGGTCAGGTGATGCTACGAGAATTGCCGCGCACACAAGCGGTATCAAGGCACGCAACCATATCACCAGGTGTTTCGAGTCTTCCATGGCCCCCCTCAGAAGTTTCCCGTTTCGCCAATCTGGCTGGCTCAGGAATTTTAGCACCCTCGGGCCGTAGAAATCGGGGCCCTGGGGTCGTGTTGTTGATTCACCCTTACGGGGGACAGAAGGATAGGATGCAAAAGCGCCTTCTCGCGGCCTCCGATAAAGCCCTCGACATGCACTATTTGCTCGGGCGCCTCTAGTGGCAAGGCGAACCCGCTTGGCGTCGCACCAAGCGTTTGGAGAAGGCTCAGATTACGGTGCGCAGCAGGAAAGTCGATTGACGTCGCGGCGGAACGTCTGGGCCGCCAGCTTGATGCTCTCGGCCATGGTGAGATAAGGATGAAACGTCCCAGCCAATTCGTCGGCGGTTATGCCGTATTTGATTGCCAATACCGCGGCCTCGATCACATCCCCGGCTCCATCTGCAAGGAGGGATGCTCCTAAGAGCTTGCCGGTTGCGGCGTCGGCGACAAGTTTTGCGATCCCGCGAGTGTCGCGGTTGACCAGTGCGCGCGGTACCGCTTCAAGGGAGAGAACCGAGATTTCGACGTCGATTCCCAGAGATCGCGCCTGCGCCTCGGTGATCCCGACCGAAGCTAGTTGCGGGGCGGTGAATGTGACTTTGGGCAGCGCTCGAAGGTCGAGGGATTTGGACTGGCCGAAAAGAGCGTTGTCAACGGCGAGCGTTCCTTCGTAAGCCGCGACGTAGACAAATTGGGGCCCTCCGGTGACGTCTCCGGCGGCAAAGACGATGGGATTCGAAGTGCAGAGTTGCTCGTCGACCACAATTGCCCCTCGCGAGTCGATCTTTACCTTGGCAAGATGGAGATCGAGATCGGCGGTGTCTGGCAGCCGTCCGGTTGCCAGGAGTATCTCGTCGGATTCGATCAGAACATCATGACCAGCTACGCTGACCTTGAGCACCTTAGCGCCGTCTTGGCTGTACACTTCGAGAACCTCGCTCGAGGTGTGGATCGTGGCTCCCTGATCGGTGAGAATTTCGCACAGAGCGCGCGAGACCTCGGGCTCCTCCAGATAGGCAATTCGGTCAGCGATATCGATGAAGGTGACAATTGATCCGACATGGATGAAAAACTGGCCAAGTTCAAGGCCGATCGAGTTCGCCCCAATCACCGCCAGTCGTTTGGGGACCTGGGTCAGGTTCAACGCAGTATCGGAAGTCAGGAATCCGGATTCGCTCAGACCCGGGATCGGAGGCTTGGTGGGCACGGCCCCCGTGGCTACCAAGAACCGCTGGGCGCTCACCGATTCCCCATTGACATCGAGGGTCGAGGGATCCTTGAAGCGTCCGCGGCCGCGAATAAGAGTGATTCCGTAGTCGGCTAACAAGTCTTGGTATTTGTGCTGTCGAAGCGAGTCCACCAACTCGTTTTTTCGTGCTACAAGTGTCGCGAGATCTACCGGATGTGAAGTCGTGCGAAGCCCTGTGAAGGGATGGTGACCAGCTTCCCAGGCTAACTCGGCCGCGCGCAGAAGTGCTTTGGAGGGAACACAGCCGACATTGACGCAGGTACCTCCGATGATGCCGTCTTCTACCAACGCGACGCGATACCCGCCCTCGGTGGCTCTGATGGCTGCCGCGAAGGCGGCTGAACCGGCGCCGATTACTACCAAGTCGAAATCCGTGTTGTCGCCACCCGGGGCCATCGCCACGGTGCTGAGAAAGTCTAAAGATCCGCGTGTGGGGCTAGAACTGAAGAGCGCTTGGGGTGCTAGGACGTCGGACCCCTCGCCCGCTGGCGCGACTTGCACGCTGGCATTATTAGGACGGTCGTGCGCATCTAAGGCGTCGGAGGACCCAAGCGCAGGTAGAAGGTTATTCGTACGTTCGGTAGCCATGAAGCCGCTTCCTGGATACAAGAGCTTTATATCCGTCTATACGGATATAGTAACCGTTATCGCACCGGGTCGGATGGATTCAGGTCATGCCCGAGCCCGGCGGCAGCGAGTTGCACCTGGATTCGGGTTCGCGCCGGGTCGGGCGGCCCATGGTAAACCGTCCGTCAACAAGTTCCACCGAGAAATTAGTGGTATCTGTCAAAAAAGCGCTAGGCAGTATTCGAGTTGGTGAGCGTCCATGTCCCCCGACGCAGCGGAGCAAAGTGGGGGTGGATCGCCTCGTGTTTAGGTGCGAGGTTCATTTGCGGGAGCTGTCCCCATGACT
>JAJYGZ010000312.1 GCA_021790495.1 Actinomycetes bacterium | reverse complement strand
CGCCGCAGAGGCGCCCTTGGCCGTAGCCGCCTCAACTCCGAGAAGTACGAACCCGGCGTGATTTATCGAAGAGTAGGCCAGCATCCGCTTCAGGTCAGTTTGCACCACAGCCAGGACCGCGCCCACCACCAGACTGAGCACCGCGAGGCTCCAGATAATCGGCTGCCAATCGTAGCGCAGCGTCGGAAACGCACTTAGCAGAATGCGTATGAGTCCAGCGAACCCCGCCACTTTCGCGACTGCGGCCATGTAGCCGACCGAGGCAGATGGCGCACCTTGATACACGTCAGGAGTCCAAAGATGGAATGGAACCGCGGCCACCTTGAACGCAAAGCCCACTATCAAAAGAGCCATTCCCGCCAAGAGAATTCCATTTGAGGTCAGGGTATTCGCAGCAAGGAACCCGGCAATCTTGCCGATGTTGGAAGAACCGGTTGCGCCATAGGTCAACGCAATGCCGTAGAGCAGAATCGCCGAAGAAAATCCCCCGAGTAAAAAGTACTTTAGGCCCGCCTCGCCAGAAGAAGGACTGCGCTTCTCGAAGGCCGCCAGGACATACAGAGCGATCGAAAGGATCTCCAGCCCAAGAAACACCACGATGAGATCGCCAGCTGTGGCGAGCAGCATCGCTCCCGAGGCGGAGAGCAAAATCAGCGACTGAAATTCTGTGACCCCGATGCCAGTCTCTTGGAGATAAGCCCCTCCCAGAAGCACGGAAAGTATCACGATCGACGAGATCGTTATTAGGGAAAACACTCCGAATCCGTCCACCACTATTGACGAGGCAACGGCTCGGTAGGCGCCGTGCGAGGTGAAATTGGACCACATGGCGATGGAATCCGCAAGGGAGACCACGCCTACCAGCAGCGCAATGGTGCTCGGAATCTTGGTTTTTCTAACCGACGGAAAGAGAGAACTTACCATCATGATCACCAAGGTGCCCACCACAAGGATGATCTCTGGCCCAACAGCCCGGTATTGAATCGTCGGGAATACGATTGGGGGGCCTGAGGCGATGACTGAATAGATCAGCTCCATGAACGACTAGCCCTTTCCTTGGGTGATTTTGGCTCCGATAGCGCTACTCGCAGGGGTTGAACTCGTAACGTGGGCCACGAGCGCGTTGACCGTCGGAGTGATTCTGTCGAGAATCGGCCGAGGGTAGATTCCGATCGCGACGACGATCACCATGAGCGGCACGAGCACGAGAATCTGGTTCCGCTTCAGGTCGATAGAGCGCTCCTGGGGAATCAAGGCCTGATCAACGGGTTTTCCATGAAATACCCGCTGATAGGCCCAAAGCATGTATATCGCCGAGATAACCACCCCAGCGGTACCGACCACTGCCCACCAACGATGCGTCGAGAACCCGCCAATGAGGATAAGAAACTCCCCGACAAAGCCAGCGAGGCCTGGCAGTCCGATCGACGACATCACGAAGAGGGTAAAGATTCCCGCCATTATCGGCGAGCGCGACTGGAGCCCGCCCAGCGAACTCATATCGAAAATGTCGGTTGCGGCGAATAGAAATCCGACCAGGAGAAACAGGGCGGCGGTATAGATACCGTGATTCACCATTTGGAGCACTCCGCCCGCAACGCCTTCGCGGCTGAGGCCGAATATGCCCAAAATGATAAAGCCCATATGACTCAAGGACGAATACGCCAGCATTCGCTTGATGTCGCTCTCGGCCGCGGCAACAATACCACCGTAAATGATTCCGATCACCGCAAGCGTAAGCACCAGGGGGCCGAAGGACTCAACTGCGCGGGGAAAGAGCGTGAAGTCAAAACGCAAAATCCCGTAGGTGCCCAGCTTGGCCATAACAGCGGCCAGTACCATCACGCCCGCGGTCGGGGCTTGACGGTAGGCGTCTGGAGACCAGGTATGGAACGGGAAGAGCGGAGCCTTGACCGCGAACGCCGCAGTAAAGGCCAAAAATAGCCACTTCTCGGTGGTGGTGGAAAGCCCCGTCTTGGCCAGCGCCGTCAAATCGAAGGTAAGTACGCCGGTTTGGCTGTCATGGATAAATACCAGCGCCAGCATGCCAACCAGAAGCAAAGCCGATCCCAGGAAGGTGTAGATGAAAAACTTTATCGCCGCCGCCCCGCCCCTCTCGTATCCCCACGAACCGATCAAGAAATAGGTCGGTATCAGAGTCAATTCGAAAGCCACAAAGAAGGCGAAGAGGTCCAAGGAGACGAAGCTGGCTACACAGGCCGCCTCCAGAAGCAGCATCCATCCCGCGAAACTCTGGGTATTCGCCTTCTCTTTGGCACCGAAGAAGGCTATCGGGAAGATAATCGCGGTAAGGAGAACCAAAAAGATCGAGATGCCATCGACGCCGAGGCGCCAGGAAATTCCGAACGTCGGAATCCAACTATAGGAAGAAACACCCTGGTACCCAGGGACTCCGGCCCTAAATTGAAATGCGAGGACCACCGCAATGACAGCTTCGGCGACCGACGCTGCCAGCGTTAGTGGATATATAACATGAGAGCGAGCACTCTTGGGTACCAGTGCAACCACCAGTGCGGCCAAGGCTGGCAAAAATACCAGGAGCTGTAGTTCATAACTCAATTTCGTCTACCGCCATCGTTGATGTTGAGATTTTCCATAGCCACTAAAAGCTCGCCCGCGTAATAACAAAGCCCAGTATCAGGACCACTCCGAAGGTGATGACAAGCGCATAACTGCGGACGTAACCGCTTTGAACTTTTCGTAACAACGTCGCGGTGCTGGCTATCGCCACCCCCGAGCCTTGGACTGCTCCGTCGATGATCTCTTGGTCAACGACGTTGTTCAACTCCTTCGCCAGGACCTGCGAACCACCAGAAAAGACCCTGTCCAAGAACATATCAATACCCCAGGCCCGAAAGAGAAATCGGGGCTCCAGCGAAGGATTCTCCGACCGCGTCGCCCAATTGCGCCAGGCGAGAAATATCCCGGTAGCGGCAAAGACGATATCGGCCACTTCCAATACGAGCTTGGTGGAGGATCCGAATCCCAAGGCGACCTGCGCGGATCCAAAGACCGGTGAAAGCCAGTTGCTCAGGAAGTCCGTTCCCGAGCTAAATCCGAGATTAAGGACCCCAGCCAAGACCGAAGCTGCAGCGAGTATCACCAGCGGCACAGTCATTACCGCAGGAGACTCGTGCGGCTCGGTATCGTGATGTCCCGACCCAGATCCAACAACGGATTTCGCGTACCGTGGCGAACCGAAAAATACCAGATAGACCTCGCGGCCCATGTAATACGCGGTCAGAATGGCAGTTATCGCACCGAGGGCCCAGAGCAACGGGCTCTTTGAGTATGCGGCCAAAAGCACATCGCCCTTGGAGAAAAAGCCCGAGAAGGGCGGAACTCCTGCGATGGAGAGCCAGGCGAGAATAAAAGTGAAGCCGGTAATGGGCATCAAGCGATAGAGACCACCCATCTTCTTGATGTCTTGCTCATCGTGCATTGAGTGAATCACCGAGCCAGCCCCCAGAAAGAGCAGCGCTTTGTAGAAAGCATGGGTGACCATGAGAAATATCGCGGCGACATACGCGCCACTTCCAATTCCCAAGAACATATATCCCAACTGCGAGACCGTGGAATAGGCGAGAACCTTTTTGATGTCGTTCTGGCTAGTGGCCGCGGTAGCGGCGATAAAGGCGGTGAGAACTCCCACGACCGCGATGACCGTACCCGCGGTTGGGGATAAATGCACGATAGGG
>JAJYGZ010000205.1 GCA_021790495.1 Actinomycetes bacterium | reverse complement strand
GCCTCAGATATTGGAGAGAGCCTTGCGGAGCACTACTTTGACTAGGACTGCAGCTTTGAGACAGCGATGGCCGCTGTCGCGCCAAGTTCTGGGCGGCGCGGCCAGAGGCGAATCGAGGTGTGAACTTGACTGAGGGTCTCAGAGGAATTCGGGCGATACACATCGTCGGTATTGGCGGCGCCGGAATGAGCGCAATCGCGATGGTGCTCGCGCAGCGCGGAGTCAAGGTAAGCGGGTCCGATCTCAAAGCCTCAGCGGCATACGAACGTTTGGGTGGATATGGCGTTGAGCTGCACCTCGGCCACAGAGCCGATAATGTCGGGGCCTGCGATATGGTGGTGATCTCTTCGGCGATTCGTGAGGGGAATCCCGAAGTTCTAAGAGCGCGCGAGCTGGGCATCCCGGTCCTTGATCGCCGAGCGTTCTTTCCAATTCTTTTGCAAGGGCTCGACGTCGTTGGGGTTGCCGGCACCCATGGCAAGACCACCACGACGTCGATGCTGACGTTGGCGCTACTGGCCAACGGTATCGGACCTTCCTACATTATCGGCGGCGAACTCAATGAGGCCGGGACCTCGGCGGCGCACGGAGAGGGAAACCTTTTCGTGATTGAAGCCGACGAGAGCGACAAGAGCTTCCTCTCGCTCGGTGTTTGGGCTGCGCTGGTCAATAATCTTGAGCCGGATCACTTAGAAAACTATGGAAGCTATTCGGCTCTGATAAGCGCTTATGTCGAGTTCGTCGAGCGCGCCAAAGGCCCCAAGGTGATAGGGAGCTACCTGGGTGACTACGATGCCCTTCTCGAATTGGACGGAGTGGTCACCTTTGGGGACGACGCGGGGAGCGACTACTGGATCTCCGAGGTTGTCGATAGGCCTGAGGCCACGACCTTTCGACTTCATGCGCCTGACGGCTCGGAGACTCACGTGTCGCTGGCCGTTCCAGGCCGCCACAACTGTCTCAACGCCGCTGGCGCTATTGCGATGGCCAATCAGCTCGGGGTGCCCATCGATGTCGCCGCACGGGCACTGGGAAACTTCGCCGGGGTTACCCGCCGATACCAAAAGCGCGGCGAGAGAGATGGAATCACCTATATCGACGATTACGGCCACTTGCCCTCTGAGCTGCGCGCCGTAATCGATACCACTCGATCCCAGTGGCCCAAGCGCAGGATGGTAGCCGTCTTTCAACCGCATCGCTACTCAAGGACTAAGACTCTGTTTCGCGAATTCGCCGACGAATTGTCGCGTGCCGACGTTGTGGTGGTCACCGATGTCTATCCGGCGGGAGAGGACGAAATCCCGGGAGTCTCCGGAGAGCTGATCGCGGCTCGCCTGGCCGCGCGCCATCCCGAGGTCGAGTCGCTCTACCATCCGGGAAGGAGCGATCTCGCGGAATTTTGTCTCGCGATTGCGGTGCCTGGGGACGTTGTGGTATCGATGGGTGCCGGGGATATTACTGCGCTAGCGACCGAAATGACCGAATTGGCGCGCCAAAAGGGCGGTGGGGAGAGTCGTTGATCGATCTAGGCAAACACCAAGCCGCTTCGATCTGCGCTGAGCTCTCAAGCGCGGGCGTCGAAGCAGTTGTAGACGCACCCTTGGGCTCCCTATGTACCTACCGTGTCGGCGGGAGAGCGGCAGTATTGGTGACCATCCAGTCCCGTGCGGACATAGCCGTTCTGGCACCCCTGTTGAGCGCGTATGGCTCGCCAAAGCTAATGGTTGTCGGAGGCGGCTCCAATTTGCTGGTTGCAGACGAAGGCTTTTCTGGCGTTGTCGTGCGTCTCGGCTCGTCGATGGCCTACGAAGCCTTCGAGGGCAAAAGTGTCCGCGTCGGTGGGGCGTCTCTATTGCCAAGCGCGTCGAGGCGCATCGCCGCGGCGGGCTTGACGGGCTTCGAATGGGCGGTTGGAGTTCCCGGTTCAATGGGCGGGGCCGTGCGGATGAACGCAGGCGGCCATGGATCCGATATCGCGGCTAATTTGGTTTCGGCGTCGATTGTGGATCTTGCCAAGCAACATCCCGCCCCGGTCATTGTCGCCGCTGGCGATCTCAAACTCGGCTATCGACGCTCCGCGCTTCGCGATACCCAGGTGGTGCTAGAGGCGGTTTTGGGGCTTGAGGAGGGGGTAGCGGAGGAGTCCAAGGCGAGAATATCGGAGATCGTAGCTTGGCGCCGCCAGCATCAGCCCGGGGGACAGAACGCCGGGAGCGTCTTCACCAATCCCCCCGGCGACCACGCGGCGCGTTTGATCGAGGCGTGCGGCTTGAAGGGCAAGCGCCACCGTAGCGCTCAGGTGTCCCCAAAGCACGCCAATTTCATCCAATGCGATACCAATGGCAGCGCCAATGACGTGGCCGAGCTGATGGTAATGGTGCGCGACGAGGTATTTCGCTCTAGCGGGGTCGCGCTTCACACCGAGATCCGGCTGGTGGGTTTCAGAGACGGCTTGCACCTCGGACCCGAAGGCTGACTTTCGTTGTTCTACGCGTCGAAGCAGCTCTTCATGCCAACCACCGGCTCCTGGCGCGAGCCGCGTCGGTGCGCGCTGGAAATGGCGGTTCTCTCGCCATGACACCAATTCGCAAAGCGAGAGGCGGCGAAGGGGCAATCTCGGGTGACCCGCGCTTCGAGAGCCGAAGGCGCGAAGTCGCTAAGCTACGCAAGCGCCGGGTGATAACCTCGGTCGGCGCCGTGGCGGCGCTCGGCTTGGCTGGTGGGGGCGGTTTTTGGCTGCTGAAAGCTTCGCCTTTTACCGCGATTACCCAGATCGCGGTCCATGTCAGCGGGGCGCAGCTCTCCAGCCAATCCGTCACGCAGGTCGCGGACCGATTCCTGAACCGGAATTACTTCTCTTTTGACCAGGCAGAACTGGTTCGCGCATTGCAGTCGAACCCCCTGGTCGGACCCATCAGGGTGCGTCGCTCGTTTCCCCACTCGCTCAGCGTTTCGGTCACCCAAGCAGTACCTGCCTTTGTGGTTCGGACCGGCGGAGCCTCAAGTGGCGACGTAGCGATCAACTCGCGCCTCCAAGCAATGCCTTCCGTTCCCACCTCGCCCACGGCGGCACCTACTTGTATTGCATCGCTACCATTTAGCGGAGCTGCAGGAGACTTCACCTGCGCCGCAACAAGTCCGCTCTCGGCCATAGCGCCGGAGCTTAGGCGAATCTCTGATCTGCGCAACGCGATGGCGACGCTCCAGATTGGAGTTAGCAGCGCCTACGTCTTTGCCGGATACGGGCTTGGATTTCAGACCGCTTCTGGCGCCTATCTGTATTTCAGCGATGCCAGCCCGGACACGCCCGCGCTAGCGTCCTTAGCCTTGCTCCAAAAGGGCGGGCAGGTAGTTTCGGGTGCGGTGGTCGACCTAAGTAATCCGGCGCATCCCGCGATTGCGCCCTAGAGCTCCTTGGCCGGGGAACCTCAATTGGGCGACCTCGAGGAATTCTTGAGCGACCAATTTCGAGTTCTAAAGATGTGGCTGGTAGCCCATGATGACCACCTTGACGGTGCGAAGCGTTCAGCTTTTGCTCTTGGCCAGCTCAAAGTCGCCGTGGCTCGCGCTTGACGTGCGGTCTGACAAATCTGGCACGTAGCCGCCGTCGGTTCGGAGCAGCGGTTTAAGCTCGCGTCGTTCTTTGGATAACAAATCCGCCATGGCACTTCTATTGCTGTTGGGGCAACCGATTAGTCTTGCGCACTCGGCCCAACTTTCGTGGCCT
>JAJYGZ010000326.1 GCA_021790495.1 Actinomycetes bacterium | reverse complement strand
CTCCGGGGCGTCAATCGCCTCTTCTATCTCTACCGGAACCGCAACACAGCCGTGGCCAGCATCTTCAAAGCTGTTCCGCCAGTCGATCCACTCGCTTGCGTCGGGATCCAAACCGTCCTCGTCGAACGCATCGATGACGGCTACGACTTCTATCAATCCCGCGTCATCCACGTCGTATTCGATAAATAACACTGATCTCCCCTTGACTCCACCGATTATCTGAACGCTAACGCGCCCTTGTAACAATTTCAAGGCGCGGAACTCGGCTCGCCGAAATCGCAGCGCGACGTCTTAGGAACTCAGCCCAACCTTTGAAATCTCGATAGCCTCCAGAGCTCCAAGGGGTCCGGCCCCTAGCTTTGCCAAAACGCTCGTTCCCGCCTGAATATCTCGGGTACCGTCGTCAATGGCCATGCATTGGAACCGCCAGGGCACCAACTCGCCTCGCCAGCGGAGTTCGACCACGCCAAGACCCAGGTGGGCGTCGTAACTAAGTACGGTACCGAAAAATGAACCGCCGAGCCTTACGCCATCGGCATCCAATAGAGCGCCCGGTCCATCTGTGGATTGCGGCATGTCCAAGCCCCTAAGGCACGATCTTGGAGAGCGGAATCTCCAAGATTCCTGTCGCGCCAGCATCACTTAGCGCCGGGATCAAGGTATTGATGCCTCGTCGAGGTACCACTGCCTCGATGGCATAACCAGCATTGCCGAACAGCGCCGACATAGTCGGAGCCTTCATAGAAGGAAGAAGCGCAATCACCGCGTCGACGTCGTCGCTCGACACATTCAACTTCAAAAGAACCTGTTGGCGGGCGCTGAGGGTTCCGGCAAGGAGGGTAAAAAGCTGCTCCATGGCATGGCGCTTTACCGGGTCGCTCGCCGCGGCTGGATTGGCGAGAAGCTCGGTATGAGAAACCAGGATCGTATCGATGACGACCAAGCCCGCGGCGCGTATCGCGCGACCCGTTTCGGTGATCTCGACGACTGCGTCAGCGATCTCGGGTATTTTGGCCTCGGTGGCTCCATACGAAAGGGAGACTTCTGCCTTGATGTCGTGCGCTTCGAAAAAACGCCTCGTCAAATTGGGATATTCGGTGGAAACGCGAACGCCATCGCGAAGGTCAGACATCGAAGTGACGCCCGAATCTTTTGAGACCGCGACGACAACTTGGATGGGATTGGTGGTTGCCTTGGAGTACTCCAGTTTTCCTATCGACACCAGCTCCGCACCGGTCTCCTCGACCCAGTCGCGTCCAGCGATCCCCAGGTCAAAAAGCCCTTGCTCCAGGTATGTCGGAATCTCTTGCGGGCGCAAGATCCTGACTTCATCGATCCGGGGGTCGTCGATACGGGCTCTATAGTCCACATCCGACCCTCGTTCAACGACCAGATCAGCCGAAGCTAAAAGATCCATTGTGGCCCGTTCCAACGAGCCCTTGGGGAGAACTATCTTTAACATCTTCTCGCTCTTTAGGTAAAATTTTTGATCACACGACTTGACTCCGCCAGCCTAGTTGTGCGATTAGCTCATTCATTTGTCGAAGATCTTTCGAGTGATCCGGCCAGCCTTCCCGGCTCCCTGCCAAAGTTGGCCACAACCGTCCACCAGCCACAACACCAGAACTCCCGGCGCTTACCAGGACAAATCGGAGTAGGCACGCTCGCTGGGGCGCCCACAATCATGTACGCGGCGCGATATATCACGGACCAATTGTTGATAACGTATAACTCATGAGACTAATCCTCGGCTCTTGGGAGCCACGGATCCGATGACCTCTTCCCATGGTCGCGCCACCCAGGAGTGGTCGGACGCCACCGCGACGGAGATCTGCGAGGCACACCGCTCGGATCGCGGCCCACTAATGCCGATACTTCACCACCTCCAAGAGGTCTTCGGCTACATCGATCCGCGCGCAATAGCAATCGTGGCGGACGATCTCAACCTCTCCGAAGCGGAGGTCTATGGCGTCGTCGGCTTCTATAAAGATTTCCGCATCACCCCTGGCGGAAGAACAACGATAAGAATCTGCCGTGGCGAAGCCTGTCAATCCATGGGTTCTGATCGACTCGTCGCTCACGCCCAAGAGATGCTCGGAATACGCCTGTCCGAGACAACCGCCGATGGATCTATAACGCTTGAACAGGTGTTTTGTCTTGGAAACTGTACTTTGTCGCCGGCGGCACAGTTTGATAAGATGACGCTGGGCCGTCTCGACGTAGCGAAATTCAACGCCGCCGTGAGTCGGTACCGAGAGGCCAAGAGCCAATGACACCGATTACGGTTTTTGTCCCGCGTGACTCATCGTCACGGTCGGTTGGAGCCGACGAAGTTTGCGACGCGATTCAAGCGAGGGCTCAGCTCAAGGGGCGCGAAGTTCACATCGTGCGCAACGGCTCACGGGCAATGTCTTGGCTGGAGCCGCTGGTGGAAGTGGAAACCCCGCAAGGGCGAATCGGATACGGTCCGGTAGCTCCGGGCGATGTAGAGGATCTAATCTCAGGCGGAATGCTCGAAGGCCAAGCGCACAGCCTCTGTTTGGGGAAGACCGAGGAGATAGCGTTTCTCGCTACTCAAACTCGGCTCAGCTTCGCACGCGTCGGGGTCATCGACCCGCTCTCAATTGAGGACTACTTGCGAACCGGCGGCTTGGAGGGCCTAAAGCGCGCGCTTGAGATGAGTGGTGCGGCCATCGTCGAAGAGGTAAGCGCCTCGGGATTACGCGGGCGCGGTGGCGCGGGCTTTCCCGCGGGGATCAAATGGAAGACGGTTCTCGAAGCATCATCTGCGCAGAAGTTCGTTTGCGCTAACGCCGATGAAGGCGACAGCGGGACCTTTGCTGATCGCATGCTCATGGAGGGCGACCCGTTCGCCTTGATAGAGGCGATGGTAATCGCAGGCCACGCCGTCGGGGCAACCGAGGGCTACATCTACATTCGATCCGAGTATCCAGACGCCATCGCCACGATGCGCACAGCCATCGACATCGCGTACTTGAACGATTGGCTCGGTCGATCGGTGCTCGGCAGCAAGACCAGCTTCGACCTCTTCATCCGCGTCGGTGCGGGAGCATATATCTGCGGCGAGGAGACCTCGATGCTCGAGAGCCTGGAGGGTCGCCGCGGTATGGTGAGGCCCAAGCCCCCGCTGCCCGCGATCACGGGCCTCTTCGGATCCCCGACAATAATAAACAACGTGACCACGCTCGTAGCCGTTCCAACAATCTTGGCAAAAGGGGCTGAGTTGTACCGGTCGTTTGGCACCGGACGCTCGCGCGGAACACAGATCTTTCAACTCGCGGGAAATGTCAAGCATGGCGGCGTGGTGGAAGTGGGATTCGGCATCACCCTCGAAGAACTGATTTACGGTTACGGCGGCGGTAGCGCTTCTGGACGACCTATTCGCGCGGTTCAGGTCGGCGGCCCGCTTGGCGCCTATATTCCGTCGAGCCAGTTCGACCTGGTGATGGACTATGAAGCCTTTGCCGCCGCTGACGCGATGGTAGGGCACGGCGGAATTGTCGTCTTCGACGATTCGGTCGATATGGCGCTTCAAGCTCGATTCGCGATGGAGTTCTGCGCAGAAGAATCTTGTGGAAAGTGCACGCCATGTCGGATCGGATCGACGCGGGGTGTGGAGGTCATCGACCGCATACGCAACCAAGACCACGTGGCGGAAAATATCGCCCTACTGGAAGATCTTTGCGAGACGATGGTGCAAGGATCCCTCTGTG
>JAJYGZ010000203.1 GCA_021790495.1 Actinomycetes bacterium | reverse complement strand
CGGTGATGTGTTTGGCGAATTGGGTTAGAAAGACGCCTTCTTCGAGCCCAGAGTTGCCGCCTCCGATGACGATCAGATTCTCAGCACCTTTGTAGAAGGGACCGTCGCATGTCGCGCAGAAGTGGATACCCGCGCCGATTAGGTCGTCCTCGCCTGGCACCTCGAGCTTTCGATAGGTCGAGCCAGTTGCGACCACCAGGGCGTTGCAGCGGTACTCCACCCCTCTATCGGTGGTCACGTGAATGTGGTGATCTGCCCTAGCGATCGCCTCTACCGCCACGCCGGAGAGCATTTCGCCGCCGTATCGCGCCGCATGCTTTACATAAAGTTCGGCCAATCCAGCGCCGGTAACCCCATCGGGGAATCCCGGGTAGTTGTCCACCCGTTCCGTCACTCCCGCCTGTCCGCCCAGGGCACCCTTATCGAGGATCAGCACGTCGATTCCCTCTCGGGCGGCATATATTGCAGCGGTCAAACCGGCAGGTCCGTCCCCGACAATTATGAGATCGTAGAAGGTCTTTTTGGCGTTAATGTTTAGCTTCAGCTTTTCGGCGATCTCGGCATTGTCCGGCTCGATCAGGATCGTTCCGTCTGGAAATTCGACTACGGGTATAATCAGCTTTCCGCCGCTTTCCGCCGCTTTCCGCTGCGACCTCCGCCTTGGCGCTTGGATCTTCCTCAATGTCGATGAAGCGGTACGATACCCGCTGGTCAGCAAGAAATTGTTTCGCTCGTTTGCAGTCGGGACACCAATTCGCGCCCAGGATTCTTACTTCGCAACTCATCGGGGACCTCGCTTCCACTGGGTATGTATATCCCGACTGGCACTTGCGACATTCCGTGCAATATTATTTTTGCGCCGCGGCGGCTCGAGTCTGAACGCTGGGTTTGTGCCGCAATTCGACGAGATGGCGGTAAAGGAGATTTGCGCATCGCGCGATCCGCAGAGTTTTTAGAGTTATGGCCTCTGACCTGGTGCCCCCCCTGGGACTCGAACCCAGAACCGCCGGATTAAAAGTCCGTTGCGCTAACCAATTGCGCCAGGAGGGCAAGACTGCACTTAAATGCGGCGCGATCTGGGCCAGACAACCAAAGCTGGTCGCCTATGTGGACCGGTGCAAACCTCACATGCCAAATATAGCTAGATAATTTGCCTGTTCTGTCGGACCTACGGTGTGTTCGATCGACCGAAAGCCACACCGCGGGCGCCAAATTCAAGCTCGGTTCCTTGCGCGAAGGCGGCGAGCGCCTCTTTGTCGGCTTGGCTGGCACTAATTTGGTTCGGCCGTAGGATTGCGGAAAGTGAACCCCGGATCCGCGTGCGCATTGTGTACCAGGAGTGCTATTAATCCAGGCTTCAGGTTGCGCGGTTATAACTTTTCATAATGGAAGTGCACAGAAACTCAACCAAGCGCGCAGGGTCGCACTGGGCACCGCGTGACACGAACTCGACGACGACCAAGAGCCGTGCATACCGGGTTGAGTACAATACAACTCCTCTAGCTCCGGTATTGGATTCGCTCATAGACGAGATGTCGCATCCGAGCAGGGACGACGGAGAACCCAAGCTGTCGGTCTTGTCCAATACCCGCCTTACTTCTCTGGTCGGGCTGATCCTCTTTGTTGAACTCCTAGCGATAGGCATCACCGTTCCCGCGATCGGTCAGCTTTTCACGCTTCACGCCGTGGTCGGCTACTTGTTGATTCCGCCGCTAGCTCTCAAAGTCGCCAGCACATCGTATCGATTCGTTCAGTACTACCTTCGCAATCCTCGGTATTATCGCGCCGGCCCCCCGCATCCTTTGCTGCGAATCGCCGCCCCGTTGCTGGTTGGAGCGACCGTTATCTTGATGCTTTCGGGCGTCATGTTGATGATTGTTGGCCCTTACTCAACCTCGGCTCAGACGTGGAGAACCGTTCACCAAGCGAGTTTCGTAGTCTGGTTCGTAGTAGCCGCAATGCACATCGTGGCCTATTTTCCAAAAGCCCTTTACCAAGGCGGTGGCGAACTGGGGCTTCGTCGGTTCGGCATGCTCCGCTTTTCGTCTGCGAGGCCCAGTGCAGCCTTATTGCGTATCGGGATTGCCTTGGCGTTCGGGTTTGCTGGCGTTCTAGTGGTAGCCTGGGGATACCGCTATATCGCGCCTTGGCACCAAGTGCTCACCCACGGTTTTGCTGGAATTCGACACTAAACACTAGCCACGCGGTTCTTGAATGAAGGTGTCGGTCAGCTCGCCGGCACGCTTAGCTAGCAACTGGAAGCTCTGCGCAACCTCCGGTGATCTCTGGGAAAAACCCAGATACAAGCCGCGCAGAGCCAGCATCGGCTCGTTCGATTACGCCCGGATAGAGCCGACCGGCTCAAAGTGTTGAGACGGGTCCATCCGGGCGCATGTGATTTTGAGGCCGCGAGCGCGGGAAACTACTTCTTGGTCTCCCAGAAGATTCGGTCGATTTCGGCGATTTCGGCAAGAAGCTTGTCAGCAACCGCGACATCGTTGGTCTTCTTGGCTTCCCCTGCTGTCTTGGTTGCATTCCAGAAGGCTTGGTGCAGCGAGGGATGCGCTTCTAGGTGCACGGGCTTGAAGTAATCCGTCCACAAGATCCAAAGATGGTGCTTCACTAGATCGGCGCGGTCTTCCTTGATGCGAACGGCGCGCTCCTTGAAGACGTCGTCACTCGATGCGTTGAACTTCTCCATGCACGCCTTTACCGACTCGGCTTCGAGCTTTGCCTGGGCGGGGTCGTAAACGCCACATGGCAAGTCGCAGTGAGCGCTAGCCGTGCGTGGGGCGAGCAATCCGGCGATGCCCTTCAATGACTTCATGGTAATCCTCTCATTGTCCCGTCCCCGTTCGCTGGGGCCAACGGCCGTTGCAACGGGGGCGAAGCTTTCTCATCAGGTTTATCTGAACTATTCCAAGTTTAGGTGGTTCGGCGCGCTTATTTTTGACGCAGGCGCGTTTTGTCCCTGTGACGATAGCATCTTGCTCGTGCGCCCTATTTTTAGGATTCGGGTTTCGGGCCTAAGTATGGTCCCCGGTCTCGCACCGGGTGAGAAGCTTTTATGCCTCGGGATGTTTCGCCGGGCGATGTGCGTGCCGGGCGCGATCGTGGTGGCTAAGGCTCCAGCCCTAGAACCGGAACTGATCGTCAAGAGGGTACACAAAGTGGATGAAGATGGGAGTTTCGAGGTGATCGGCGATAACCTCGAGGTCTCGACCGACTCGCGGCTTTTCGGTCGGCTGGAGCGGAATCGATACCAAGGACGTGCATTTTTGGCATACTGGCCTAAGGTTCGATGGCTGAGGTTGAAAATCTGATATTGCCTTGGAATAGCCCGACCCGGCAATGTTTTGGCATCGAAACCTAAGGAGTTGCGTCTCGTCTAAGCTGGTATCATGCAAAGACTTGAGTTCGAGGTCGCTCGCGTTTCCAACGCAGACTTTTATGCAGACCTAGCCCACATCTCCACCGAGGATCTCCGTCAACGCAAGGATGAAGCCGAGGGCGTCGAGGAGATGGTTTCCTATGCCCGCCGGCTAATTCAAGGGCGCCTGGATACTCTCGGGTTCGATCCGAACCAGCTAGGCGTTGGACAAGGTGCTCCTGACTCCGCTGCGGTGTCGCGCTTGAGTTCAGCTATCACTTCTGGGACCGCCGCGCCGGCGGGCTAGGGCGGGGTCGTGGATGCCGCGGTAAGCGATGCGCGGGTTGACGACGTCGAGGCCGAGGTCG
>JAJYGZ010000022.1 GCA_021790495.1 Actinomycetes bacterium | reverse complement strand
CAAACTGATTGCTCCCGCGTCTCTGATTCGTAACTGCATAACGCCGCGATGAAGTATCAGCCGCCCAGCTGTGCAAGTAGAAGTGATTTCAAGGTGCTCTAGCGCACCGATAGCCATGGTCGCGTATTGCCGTACCATTGCGAGCATCAAGTAGTTCGAGCCAACTCGGAGCTTCTCGGCTTGTTCGTACAACTGTGAATCTGAAAGTATCGCCAGCTTTGTCCAAAGATATCTTGACAGATCGGCGGCCTTCAATGCCCGAGGGAACTCTTGGGTTGCGCCGCCGTCCCGGCCCTCCGCGCAGATCGGCTCCCGGTTCATATGCCAAAAGCCACTCGGAGCAAACAACAACGCGCTTCTGAGGGCATTCTCGGCGAGCATCGCACTCTTGCGCGACCGGAACGGTCCAATCACCTGCGCCGCTTCGGCCGGTACCGAGGCCTTCAGAATTCGTGTACTCGGTGCGCGACTGTCTCCTTGCAGGCTGATATAGCGGTAGTCGGTGGCGCGACGCTTGCCAATTGAATTGAAGCATGGCTGGAGCCGTTGTATCAGGCGCGACTCCGCGACAAGGGACTCCAATTCGCTATCGAAGGTCATATAGCACAGCGTGTCGATTGCGCCGAGCAGCGGGTCCACTTTTCGCCGGGTGTCAGAGGTGAAATAGGAGCGGAATCGGGCGTTGAGATCCCGAGCCTTCCCCACATAGGTAACTTCGCCGAGAGCATTTAGCGTCCAATAGACCCCGGTTTGGCGGGGAAGGTAGTTGCACGCCTTCAATTTCGAGGAATGCCGGCGAGCGATCTTGTTAGGTAGCGACCGGAGTTCGCGCACCGTCGTAGCTCCGTAGCTGCTCGCACGTTCGATCAGATAGTGAAGGAGATCGACTGTGGCGAGTACGTCTGCCATGGCTCGGTGCTCAGGTTGGTGGTCGAGACGCAATTGATTTGCCAGAGTTCCCAGCTTGAAGTCGCGCACCTCGCCAATTAGCAGTTTCCGGGCCAGGCCAAGAGTGTCTAGGGATTCATTATCTAGCAAAAGCACCGGCGCGAAGCGCGCAATTGCGGCGTTGACAAACGCCAGGTCGAAGCGGACATTATGTCCCACAATCACTGCGCCGTCAGCCATCTCAAGCAATCGGAGCATCGCGCGTTGAATGGACGGCGCTCCTTGGAGCATCTCGGGATAGATCCCGGTAAGTTCCGAAATCGCCGCCGGAAGGTAACCATCGATAGCAAGGAGGCTTTGATAGCTATCAAGGACTTGCCCACCTTTTACGACAACAGCGCCTATTTCGGTTATCTCTCCGGCCCCAGCGGAAGCGCCAGTTGTCTCGACATCGATGACCAGGAATTTAACCTCTTCGAGGCTCTTTTCGACATCTTCAAACCGAAGTTGGAGTCCCACTTGGTACTTCCTGAAACTAGAACACCTGTACGAATATATTAGCAACGGCTCCGCATACTCGAGAGCAAAACGGCGTAGCAGGGATTTTCGGGCTGTGAAATTTGCTTGAGCGTCCGTGCTTGGTGGCTAGTTGCGTATATTGAGTGTCGGGACTATCGTCGATCTTTCTTCGTCGGGCCGGCGTGCGAGAGCACCAGGGTGGCGTAGAGCTGTTCGGTCGTGGTTGCCCGCGGGGTCCGATGGCACAAAAGCGGATGCTGCGGCCAGATTCGTTTTATGTAAAAGAGTTGACGTAATATGAGTGGCGTGGAATTGCCCAAATACCGATGTGACAGCTGCGGGAACAAGACCCGCTTCGACGTGGTGGCAACGGAGCGATTCGTGGCTTTTTACCACTACAGCCTGGGTGGCGAACTGACCGTGGAGTCACGTGACGTGAGCGACTTCACGGTGGAGTCCGTTACCTGCAGGTGGTGCGGTTCGGGGAAATCCATTGTTGACGATTCTCTCGTCGTCGAGGGATAATTGCGAAGTTGCGCAGCACCTACTTGCTGCGTTACCAGGAACTGGCGCCCCGTCTCACTTGGAAGGTCCGTGGCGCCTTTTTCGCTCCGCTCAAGCCCGAAGTCGCGCCCGCGCTGCGGCGAGGCCGGAACTGCGAACGTGCTTCTAGAATTGTTCTATCTGGATAGTGTAAATTATCCCGATTCGGGGTCTCTAAAGCGCCCTCGATTTGGGCTGGCATGCGGCGACGATACGGCCGAGCATTTGGGCCTCTGGCGTCGGTATCGTTTATTTTCGGAGAGTAGGACTATGGCAAGCGAGATGGCAGTTGCGTTGAGTGGTCGCCGTAACTTCTCAAAGCCCAAGAACTGGCAAATGGCGTCGGTATCCGAAGTAATCATAGAAACGCCGGAAACCAAAACTTTGCGTCTAGCGCTTGTCGACTCCGATGGATTCTTGCCTGGTCAGTACTACAACATCAGAATTCCGGTCGAGGGCAGGCCCAGACCGATACAGCGCGCCTATTCGATAGGGTCCTCTCCGCTCCCCGACGCCAGCGTCATTGATGTCGGAATCCGCGATACGCCAGGGGGACTCGTCTCTCCGGTTCTGGTTCACCAGGTCTCTCCCGGAGACCAGTTGGAAGTGAGAGGTCCGTATGGCAATTTCACTTGGACTGAGCGCGACGGGGGACCGGTCCTTTTGGTCGGGGCAGGTTCGGGTGTGGTCCCGCTGATGTCGATGATTCGGTACCAAATTCAAAAGGGAAGTTCCCAGCCGATGCATCTGCTCTTTTCGTCCAAGAGCTACGAGTTTGCCATCTACGGCGATGAGCTCGGGGAACTCGCCACCGCCTATGATTGGCTCACGGTATCCCATACCTTCACGCGCGACTCGGCCGATGAGCGGGCACGCTTTAGTCGCCGTATCGACAAGGAGATGGTCGCCGAGATCCTCCCCGAAATCAACGCACGCCTATCCTATATTTGCGGACCGCCCGAGATGGTGGAATGCGTCGAGCAGGCTCTCGTAGGGTTGGGAATGCACCCCGACAGCGTGAAGACCGAAAAGTACGACTGAAACCATGGCGATCTGGGTCGATTCTCCCATATGGACCTTTCGCGGAGTGAAGCATGCCCACATGGTGTCCGACTCTTCGTATTCCGAGCTACACGACTTTGCAGCCAAGCTGGGCTTCGGCCAACGGGCTTTTCAGGGTGACCACTACGACATTCCCGACTATCTAATACCAGTGGCATTGAGCCTTGGGGCATCGCCAATCGGTCCCCGAGAACTTGTCGCGCGCCTCCGTGCGTCGGGGTTGCGCTTGCCCAGAAATAGAGAGTCGACACCTGCCAGTGACTAAGCGCGAAGGCAATGTCGGCGGGATTACGACCCAGCGCGCCGTCGTTACCCCCTCCTTAGAGACGCTTCTCGGGCGACGAGCAACCGAACTTGGATTGGTGGGCTTAGGAATTTCGCGCTCGCGCGCCTACAGGAATGTCAAGCTGATGTTGGAAGAACGTGACATCCTGGGCTATCGCGACGATATGCAGTTCACCTACCGCAATCCAAGTCGCTCAACAAGTTGCGACTCTGTCCTCCCTCAAGCCAAGTCGGTGGTGACGGCTGGCCTGTATTATGGAGACAACCAGGGTAATAACCCCGGAGCATCGGTTATCGCGCGTTACGCCAAGTTTGACGCCTACGGCAATCTTCGCCAGAATCTTACCGAATTGGCCCAAGTGCTGCTCGATGGAGGCTACCGCGCCAAGGTCGTGCTCGACTCCAACGCCACGGTCGACAAAGAGGCCGCCCTGCGGTCTGGCAGCGGAACTTACATGAAGAATTCCCTAATCTCGATACCTCGCTATGGGA
>JAJYGZ010000063.1 GCA_021790495.1 Actinomycetes bacterium | reverse complement strand
ACCAAGTCCTACTCGATGGCGGGATGGCGGGTTGCCTGCATGGGGGGGAATGCCGAAGTGGTCGCGGCGCTGACCAAATTAAAGAGCTACTTGGATTACGGGTCCTTTCAACCGATCCAAATCGCGGCGACGGTAACCCTAAATGAGGCGGACGAGTACCCACCCTTGGTCAATGCCCAGTATCAAGAGCGGCGCAACGCCCTCTGCGAGGGTCTTGCCCGAATCGGGTGGGAAATAGAAAAGCCCAAGGGAACCATGTTTGTATGGGCGCCAATCCCTCAACCCTATCAAGAGATGGGCTCGCTGGAGTTTTCCAAGTTCCTCGCTACCGAGGCGCAGGTGGCGACTTCACCGGGGGTCGGGTTCGGTCCAGGAGGCGAGGGCTTTGTTCGTTTTGCCCTTATCGAAAACGAGAAGCGCATCCACCAGGCCGTTCGAAACCTCAAGCGGGCTCTGGTAAAGCTCTAAAAGCGCGTTCCTGAACCTTAGCAAAGCGAGGTTTTGGCCTTGCAGTTTGTTTCACAGGCGATTAAGTTTGGCCTTTTCTCGATCCTTCTTATAGTCATCCCAGGTCCGAGCGTGCTTTACGTTATCGCTCGTGGTTTGAGCCTGGGCACACGCGCCGCCCTGGGCGCGGTCATTGGGAATACCATCGGCATCCTGGTCCAGGGAGTCGCAGTATCTCTCGGATTTGGCGCGTTGGTCGGAGTGGATCCGAAGATTGCCAACGCGATAAAGCTGGTCGGCGCCTTGTATCTGTTCTATATCGGTGTCCGAATGTGGATCTCGCGCGATCAAACGGCAATTTCAAACGGGGCAAGCCGTTACGCTGGCTCCCTCAATCACCTCCGCCAGGGATTTATTGTCGGTGTGCTCAACCCCAAGTCCGCAGTGGTGTTCGGGGCGGTATTGGGAGGATTCGTCGTCCCCGCCCTTGGCCATCCGACTCTACAGGCCCTGGCTTTGGTGGTTGAGTTCTGCGTACTGGCTTTGCTGAGCGACGGCGCCTGGGCGCTAACCTCGGGAAACGCCGCCAAGCGCATTGGCGCAGCGCAAATTCACGTGGCAACGGTGCGAAGTATCGGTTCGTTTCTCGTTTGCGGAGTCGCACTATTGCTCTTCATCGATGCGATTAAGGCGTAGCGGCTTGGCTCCTACGCGCTTTGCCAATCTTGGCCTTTGTCGGATCGACATTGCTCTTGCGATCCGCGTCTCGACCCAAATTCGCAGGCAAAACCGCGTTGAGTCTGAGCCATACTCACAAACCAGGGCTACCGGGAACGCCGCGCCGCCAGATATTAGAAAAGCTCAGCGAGTTCCGTAAACATTCTTGCCTGGTGTTCGCATATCCTCTTGTTAATGTGTCCGGAGCTAAAAGAGTTTTCCGTACCGTCATCACGTCACATCCGCATGGGAGGGCCCAGCTATGACAGATACCCCGGAGTCCATGGAGCGCAAGAGCAAGAGCCGCAAAGCGTCGCAGGGATTTAGCGCCGAAGAGAAGGCCGCGATGCGCGAGCGTGCCCGGGAATTGAAGGCGCAAGCATCCAAAGCGGACGGGGAGGCAGATGTCCTCGCCAAGATTGCCGAGATGCCGGAGCCGGATCGCTCTATAGCTACGAAGGTCCATGCACTTATCAAAGCTGCAGCGCCATCTCTGGTAGCCAGAACTTGGTACGGAATGCCCGCTTACGCCAAGGATGGCGATGTCATCTGCTTCTTCCAGAACGCGGGGAAGTTCAAGGCAAGGTACCAGACGCTGGGCTTCAGCGACAAGGCACTACTTGACGACGGCCTGATGTGGCCGAGTTCGTACGCGCTCACGACGCTGACTCCGGCCGAAGAGGCGAAGATCACAGCGCTAGTGAGGAAAGCGGTGAACTGAGATCGGATTGGGCATAACCTTGGTCACCTCTGGGTGTCAGTAGCAATTGCCGATCTTTGCAATACAGTTTCCAAAAGCCCCGGACGGCCCAACCCGAACCTAACCCTCGGCCCCTGAAGTCCAAGGACCAGACTTCTCCGATCCCTCCCGCTTGATGATCCCCGAGAAAACTTAGCCAACCGGCGACCCGCACAAATCCGGCCTTTGATGTGAGTCTTTGGTCGCGTCCTGCCTGGAGGTGAGGCGCGCGACACTATCGGGTCGAACTTCGGCGCTGAGCCTGCGATTTTGGGAGGCAAGTCTCTCAAGGAAGTGTCACCGGAATTCTCGATGTCCGAATCCTCCGGCATACTTCGCAATTGCGGATGCTCTTGAAAGTCGTCCTATTGAAATCATCCTGTAATAGTGGCGGGCTAGCTTGGTCACGTGGCTCGATACGTGATGAGAATTTGGCTAGATGACCGTCCTGGCGCCCTGGGTGCCGTTGCATCCAGAATCGGCTCCGTCAAGGGTGATCTGGTTGGCATCGAGATTCTCGAACGCGGTGCGAACCGGGCCATTGACGAACTCATCGTTGAGGTGCCCTCCCCGGCGCTCCTCGAACTTTTAGTTCGGGAGGTCCACGAAGTCGACGGCGTCGACGTCGAGGATGTACGAGAGTGGCATCACGGCGAACACGACATCCGTCTCGAACCCCTCGAGATCACCTCGAGGATGCTCGAAAGCTCATCCGAGGCGGATCTCACCGGAGTGCTGGTAACGAGATTATCCGAGATGTTCGAATTGACCTATGCCGCCGTGGTCTGCGTTGAGGATGATTCTGTTGTCGCAACTGCCGGTCAAGTTCCGCAATCGAGCTGGCTGCTCGCCTTTACCAAGGGCGGAACCCTTAGATCGCAGCTTGAGGGAGTCACCGACGGGAGCACGGAGGTGATGCTGCACGGCTTGGATTTTTCCGGTTGGACCCTGATCGCATCGCGCGAAGCCCGTCCATTTCGCGCACTCGAGCGTTCCCAGGTCTGGATGCTTTGCAGAATTGCCGGCCGATATGGCTCTCACCTGCGCAGCTTGGACCAACTAAGGCAACTCTAGCGCCGTCGGCGATAAAGTCCGTGCCTAATTGGGACCCCGGCTCGGCGGCGAGCTCATCGAGTCGAATCGGCCTTTCCCGGCGATCGAGCGCCGGAGCGAACTCACCCCAAACCCGCAGCGCCCGACACTCGTTCACGAATCCGTGTTACCTACACGCAGGGATCATGTCCGCTTCGATGCCCAACGCGCTAGTCGATCACCCGCGAGAGGTAGCGATTCCAGAGTTCACGGCGAGTCTTGGATAGGGCAGGAGATGCTTTTGGCGCAAATTGCTCGACGGACTTGGGCCAGCTGACCTCGGCTAACGAGGGAAATACCCCAGCTGAAACCCCGGCGAGCATCGCGGCGCCGAGCGAAGTCGACTCCGACACCTTCGAGCGGACCACCGGAATTTGCAGTTGATCGGCTTGGAGCTGGCAGAGAACATCGGACCTAGAAAGCCCGCCGTCGACGACCAAGGACGCGAATTTCTCTCGCGTGGCGCGCTCCATGGCTTCAATCACTTCCTCGGTTCTGAGCGCCACGCCTTCTAGCGCCCCCCTGACTAAGTGTTGCGGCCGTGTCGCCGCAGAGATTCCAAAGATCGACCCGGTGGCGCCCGGATGCCAGTATGGCGCTCCCAGCCCTTGGAAGGACGGAACCAACACCACTCCGTCGCTGGAACGAATCGAACCTGCCATGGTGTCAATTTCGCCGTAGCTCGGCAGTATCTTGAGGTTGTCGCGCAGCCACCGAAATATGGTGCCGGTGGAGAAGATCGAGCCTTCCAGGCAAAATACCGGTGCTTGGCCAGGGATCGTCCAGGCAATCGACTCGATCAAAGCTGAGTCGCCACCGATGCG
>JAJYGZ010000316.1 GCA_021790495.1 Actinomycetes bacterium | reverse complement strand
GACTCAGGCTCGTTGCCATGAAGATCGGAATGACTCATCGACACGAGGGAGGAATAAAATAAATCGATGGCATTCGCTGCCTCCCCTTTAGCAGTGACCGATCGCTTGCGTTGACTCGGAACAACTTGCCGATAGCGCTTGGCGATAGCAGAGCTAGGGCTAAAAGGCGCGATTCGCCCAAGCCCCTCTCTCGGACTGAACCCCATAGAAGAGTTGCCCCTACCGATTCGGCCGGTGCCGACGAAGTCGCAGCCCAGACCCGCCTGCCTCGACGACTTCTCACTGAAACGGACTCGCAATATCGGCCCGCGAGCAGCTGGAGTCGGTCCACCCTAATTGGCGGAGACGACCGGCGTGGGCGAGTTCAAATCAATAACATCTAAACAGAGTCAATTGCACGCCGCCCGCGCCCCGAAATATCGAGTTGCACCGAAGCTATGCCGGGCGCCCTGGTGCCAGGCCCAGCTGTACCAGTATGGCGAGTCGGTCGAAATAACCTTCGACGCGTTGAATCGCACCTCCGCGGGCTTCGATGAATTCACAGCCTGCGAGCGTCACTGCCCTACCGGTCACCGGTAGACCTCGATAGGAGCCGCTGTTGGTGCCACGCAGTACCCAACGCCAAACCGACAGGTCCTCCGAGATCGAATCGAGACTTAGCGTCTCGATGGTCGCATCGGGAAATCCACCGAAAAGACCCCCGAAGTACTCGCGTAGGTCGTTGCGCGACAAGGGAACCGAAGTTCCCGGGTCACTGTAGGTGCCTTCGGCTGCGAAGGTGTCGACCCAGGATTCCAAGCCAGCTGGATTGAACGACTCCACGTAGGCCCGAACGATTGCGGGAGGTTCCATGACACTCCAATCTCGAGGCGCTTGCTCGACAAACGATGATACCACATCCGATCCGGGCAAGACCCGCTCCGAGAACCCGGGGGCGACCCCGCCGTGGAATTCAGATAACCCCCTCGCAAAGCGCGCCTGCGGGCGGGGAGTTCGACCCTCCAGTCGGACGCCTGAAGAGGCGTTCCCTCGAAATCAAAAGCAGGTCGCCGCGGGATTAGCCGCCCCGCAGTAGGCGGTATCGCTGAGGCTCAAGAGCGCAAAGCGAACCCAGGGATCAGATTGCCCCGCAATGCGACTCGGCGAGGAGACGCTATGTTATTGATTTTGACGAGGACTCTGTTTCCCGAAAGCTCTTGTAATGCTCGAACGCTCCAACGCCAGCTCATCTCTAACGGTTGAACGCGCCGCTGACATCCTTATTCTGTTCGCCAATCCAAAAACGCCGAGTTTGGGTATTACCGAGATAGCGACCGCTCTTGGCATCTCCAAGACCGCGGTGCACCGAATTGTTTCATCGCTAAAGAACAAGGGTCTCCTCGAGATCGACCCGGTAACGCACCGCTACACACTCGGAGCATTGATCATCGGATTCGGCCTCAGTTTTCTAAACAAGCTCGACGTGCGCCAAGCGGCCGAGGCCGAACTCGTGACGCTCTCAAGAAAGACCAACGAAACTGCCACGCTCTCGATCCGAACCGGATCTACCCGCATCTACGTCGACCAGATCACGCCCGATCGCGAAGTTCTCATGTCGGTCCAACTCGGCATCCCACATCCCCTCCACGCCGGCGCGTCGTCCAAGGCGTTCTTGGCGTTCTTGCCTCGCCCCGAGATCGAGAGCTACGTCTCCAAGCCTTTGGACAAGGTAACTCCAAAGACCGTCATCGACCCCGAAGCCCTGATGGCCGAACTCGCCGTAATCAAGGAGCGGGGTTGGTCGTCTTCGCTGGGAGAACGCCAGCTCGGAGCCGGATCGGTGGCGGCTCCCGTACTTGATCGCCTCGGAAACCCCATCGCGGTAATCAGCGTCTGCGGGCCGCTAGAACGGATGGCCGAGGAGATCGAATCCTGCGTGGCCGCACTGCTGGAGACTACCGGGCGAGTCGCATTGAAGATGGGCCATTCCCCCGCGAGGCAAAGCTCGTCGATCGACCGCTAGAGGCGAGACACTCTCGGGTCTCCACCATTCACTAGGAGAGTTAATTTGGAGGTCGCGCTCGCTTTGCCGGGCCAGGCCAGCCGCGCAGGTCGCCCAGGTGCTGTTCCCAAAACCCCATAAGGCTCCGCCCGGGCATGCCCTGCAATTCGCAGCATCGATGCCGAGAGCTTCGCGCTCGAACGCCCGAGGTCCAAGCGGCCCATCATCTGCGCCACGCGCTGGCTCGAACCGCGAGACATCCCTCAAGCCCCAAGGCGACAAGATTAGCGCTGGCGCTTGATGGAGCTGGCGCTTGGATCTGCCCGGGAAAGAAATTAACGAAATTTGGCCCAAATCGGGATATCGCCAGAGCTATGATTTTCGGAACAGCGTTCTAATAAACGAAACAACAGGTTATGGGAACAAATCAGCTCTCGCCCTTAGACGGAATCCGTGTCCTGGACATATCGACGATATTGGCCGGACCACTGTGTTGCCAGATCCTGGGCGACTACGGTGCCGACGTAATCAAAATTGAAAATCCTCGCAGCGCAGACAGCCTTCGCGGCCACGGCCAGGCGGCCAACGGCGTGCCTCTGTGGTGGAAGGAAGTCTCGCGCAACAAGCGAACCATAGCGATCGACCTGCATACCGCCGCGGGCGCCGATCTCTTCCGGGAACTCGCCAGCCAAAGTGATGTCGTAGTCGAGAGCTTTCGCCCCGGGACCTTGGAGCGCTGGGGAATCGGGCCCGAGGAGCTCCGCGCCCTCAATCCCGGTCTAATCGTCTTGCGGGTGACCGGCTTTGGCCAGAGCGGGCCCTACTCATCGCGTCCCGGGTTTGGAACTCTCGCCGAAGCGATGAGCGGGTTCGCCTTCATGACGGGAAGCGAGCAAGGTCCGCCAACCCTTCCCTCGTTCGGACTCGCGGACAGCATCTGCGGAATAGCCGGCGCCACCGCCGTGACCATGGCCCTTCGCTATCGCGAAGTCCTCGGCGGAACCGGCCAGGTAATCGACCTCAACATCCTCGAGCCGATCCTCACCGCGGTCGGTCCAGCCCCGGCAACCTATCACCACACCGGAGTTGTGGAGACCCGCCATGGCAATCGCTCTACCAATAACGCCCCTCGCAATACTTATCAGACCTCAGACGGCTCCTGGGTTGCGGTCTCAGCCAGTGCCGACAAGATCGCAAGGCGGGTGATGGCCCTAGTGGGACATCGGGAAGTAGTGGACGAGCCCTGGTTCTTGACCGGCCGCGGACGCGCCGAGCATGCCGATCTCCTCGACACCTACGTGCAGGAGTGGATCGCCAAGCGCACCCGAAGCGAGGTTCTCGAAGCCTTCGAGTTGGCTGAAGCGGCGATTGCTCCGGTATACGACGCTCGCGACATAACCGAGGACCCGCATATCCGCGAAACCGAAATGCTCCTCGAGGTGGACGACCCCGATCTTGGTAAGGTCATGATGCACAACGTGATGTGGCGGATGTCTAAGAGTCCGGGAAGTATCCGATTCAGCGGCAAGGCGATCGGGGCGGACACCGACGATATCCTTTCGGGCGAGTTGGGTCTAGCACCCGAAGCGATCGCCAAACTGCGACAAGAAAACGTCATAGCATGACCGATCGCCTCCTTGACGTAGTCGCTGGCGGCCTGCGAGTATTTGACCTTGGACGCCCAATGTTCGTCGGCATGCCTCAATCATCCAACCACCCCAAGTACCTCCACTCCCTGCCCCGACGCCACGGCGACATGGTCCGCTCCGACGGAGGATCCGCGGCTAACGACCTGATTATCACCGGCACACACGTGGGTACCCACATCGACGCCTTGGCGCACGTATCCCAGGATGGGAAG
>JAJYGZ010000069.1 GCA_021790495.1 Actinomycetes bacterium | reverse complement strand
GCCGAGGTCGCGCTGCTGCTGGTGTCGCATTTTGGAGTCTTTGGCTTGTCGCTATCGGTTTCCATCGGGTACAGCGCGTCGGCTCTTTTCGCGCTTCGGGTATTGGCAAAGCATGGCATCTCCCCCTATGTCGCGTCCTTATTCGCGGCGTGGACAAAGTTCCTGGTTCCGTCTCTCTTTATGGCGGCATCGATAAAAGTTGTTTCGCGCTACCTGGGACCGGGTACCGGGGCTAAATTGATCCTCGAGCTTATCCTGGAGCTTCTCGTTGGAGCGTTGACATTTTCGGCGACGCTCTGGCTGGGCTTCTTTCTCTCGACATTTCCAAAACACAGGAGGGCGCATTGAGCCGGATACGAGTAGTCACCGATTCAGCGGGCGACATTCCGGTCGAACTGACCAACGATCTCGGCATCGTTATCGTCCCATTGACGATTCGCTTTGGAGACACCGAGTACCGCGATGTCATAGACCTTTCAGTGGAGGAATTCTGGAAAAAATCCGCCGCAAGCGCCGAACTTCCGCAAACGGCGGCACCCTCGATGGAGTCTTTCAAAGACGCCTTCGAAACCGCTCGAGAAGAAGGATACTCCGGGGTTATATGCATCTGCATCTCATCCAAACTCTCGGCGACATACCAATCCGCGCTAAAAGCCGCCGAAACGTTCGCGGACTCTGACTTCGAGATCAGCGTCGTCGATTCGCATCTCGCGACCTACGGCGAAGGGGCGCTCTCAGTGCTCGCAGCGCGCAACGCCGAAATGGATCTAGATGCCCTGGTAGCACTGGTAAAAGACACCGCGAGTCGCACTCGGGTCTTTGGTGCGCTAGATACTCTAGAAAATCTTCGCAAGGGCGGGAGAATTGGTGCTGCGGCGGCGACATTGGGATCGATCCTCTCGGTAAAACCCATTATCGAGGTCATTGATGGTGCCGTTGAGGCGCCGTCAAAGCAGCGCACACGGCGACGTGCTTTGGAGTTTCTCTACGGGTTAGTGCGCGACGAGTCTCACAGAATTGAGTCCATTGCTATTATCGATGCCCTCGCGCCAGATCTCGACGAATTTCTCTCCAACATCAAGCAAATTTCTAAATTGGACGAAATTCTCGTGACGCGAATCGGTCCAGTGATTGGAGCGCACGCTGGTCCACGCACCATCGGGGTTTGCATCATAACCTCAGATTGAGTTGAGGGTTACGTTGTGACCAAATGCAACTCTACGCATCGGCGCAGCTCAACGATAAATTGGTGAAATTTCCAAGATACAATCCGGATTCTTGCGCGAACAATCTGAGCCCTACCTCCTAAGGCGACTCTTCGCAATCTTACGTAGCCGGATCGAAATAAATCGATTCGAGAGGAATGCAGGTGACCAAAGAGCAAGTTGTATCTTTGACAAAGCTCAAAGATAGGGTCGGCGCCCAAAGGCTTGGCACCGAAACCACATTCGAAACATTTCGGGAAAGTTCTTGCCCCGAAGAAACGCTCTGAACCGAGGAGTTCGTCCTTCGTTGAGGGCAGATTGCTGCCCCCGCTCGTTCGATTATGCGACCTCGACACATTCCGTCCGGCAAAATCCCACTTCCGTTCGCTTCCCTTGAGCCATGTGGGCACCATCGCGAATAAGGTGCGGAGATTAGCCCCGTCACCACACGTAGTTATCCCAGAGCTTTACGGTTAAAGAGTGTCAGTCGGGATCTTGCCGCTTGGTTCAGCTATCTCGCGTTGGCGACTGTCTCAGAAACGAAGGGTCTCCCCGACCTCGTCGCCTGATCCGTCATCTGCGCGAAGAACCGCGTCCATGGGCACGCGCACGTTCGGTTCGGCGGGCGGGGACGACGAAACCATCAACCGAAAGGATGGCGCGTCTTCCTGTCCCGATCCGCCAGATCCAGGCCCTCCATGGAACGCAACCGCGGCTTTGCGATGAAGCCCTTTGTGCCCGAGCGCCAAACCCATGACTACCGGCGAAACGGCACCACCAATCTCTATACCGCATTGGATGTTGCCTCGGGAAAAGTAATCACCAACGCCACCAAGACGAATCGAGCAGTCGAGTGACCGGGTTCTTGAATCAGGTGGCCGCCACTGTTCCCAAGGATCTAGACGTACATTTGATTGGACAATTACGCCACCACAAGACCGACGCGGTACGGGAATGGCTAATCCAGAACTCGCGGTTTCATTTCCATTCCACCCGACGCACTCCTCAGGGATGAACTTGGTAGAACGGTGGTTCTCCGAATTGACCACCAAGACGCCAAGACGCTCAACGCATCGATCCGAGGCTGAACTAACCAAGTCGATCAATGCGTTGACGCAGCGCTGGAACGAAAACCCAAAGCCGTTCAAGTGGGTCAAGTCGGCCGATGAAGTTTTCGCCTCAATCTAGAAGTATCTCGACCCGTATAATGAGTGGCCTTCTGAATAAGGACGATGGACCTAACTGCTGAAACCAAACGGATTAGAAATAGCTGTGACGGACAATCGCACCCAATCGATTAGGGCTTGACTTCCTTTCAGATCTGAGATATCGTATCGGAAGTCCGTGATGTCCAAACTGCGCACGGTCGAACACGGAGGAGTTTGATGGTTAGAGGAACAATTTCCGGTGCAAGAACCGCAAGACATCGAAAGCTCCGGTCGAGACTATGTCCGCTTGCGCCATTCAGAGGGGTGAACGCTAGCAGCACCAGTTCAATTCGCCCAACGGCATGTTAATGGCGGAGCGGTCGAACAATGCTGGTTCATGCCCGGAAATCCCGAGTCGATGCACGACGAGAATCGGACAGATGAACCTTGCATTACCTGGTGTCCCCTCCAAGGATAGCGAAGCACCCGACGCATCTAACTTGCGCATTGGACGAGTAATAGCTACAGACCGTATTTGCGTCGCCACATCATGCGGTGGTCCGAATCGGCGACGGAACGTCCTTGGCAGATCTCCTTATGCAAGCACCGACAAAACGCACTTGCGCTTAATTTTCACGCCTCCGCGCGACCGATCACTATCGGACTACTCGCGGTGAGCTATATGAGGCGACGTCACAACGGACAGGATCGGAGACCAACCCTGGCATACTCCTTTGAATCCCTCGGACCCGAAAATATCCGCAACACGTTATAGGGCCGACTCGTTCATTTTCGAACTCGCCTAACGCTTTTCGCAACAAGAGAACCGACACCTTACTGGAGATCCAAGATGCCACAAACAACCAGTCTAAAACCCGAAACTCGCTTGAAGTTAAGTCGAGTTAGCACAGCGACCATTACGACCAGATTATTTTCCCGAGGCCTTCGAAACACATTTTTACACGGACTTAAACCGCTGAAACCTTATGGGAAACAATTGGTAGGTGAGGCGTATACCCTACGCTACATACCCGCTCGAGAAGATCTGGATGTCCTCTCGGCTTTTACGGATTACGATCACCCGCAGAGATTGGCCATTGAGCAAGCCCCCCCTGGTTCCGTGTTAGTCATGGACTGTCGCGGGGTCGACCGCTCTGCGGCCGCGGGTGAAATCCTCATGACGAGGTTGGAACGGCGCGGCGTAGTCGGCATGGTCAGCGACGGCTCCGTCCGAGACTCTGGGAATATCGCAGCAATGGACTTCCCTGTCTACGTCAAGAGCAACTCCGCAATGATCAATTTGTCCCTCCACCATGCAGTGGATATCAACGTACCAATCGGTTGTGCTGGCGTCGCCGTCTATCCTGGCGACGTCCTAGTTGGTGACTCGGACGGAGTGGTATGTATCCCTCGCCATCTCGCCGACGAGATAGCAACTGAAGCTAACGAAATGGAGTCCTTAGAAGCACACATTCTTCGTCGCGTACAAGCCGGTGCT
>JAJYGZ010000146.1 GCA_021790495.1 Actinomycetes bacterium | reverse complement strand
GGCTGGGTGGCAAACAATCCCGCCGGCGTGCAGCTCTATCTGGAACTTGACGCCGAGGCGACGCAGCTCGCAATCGGGGAATTGCTAACGGATCTGCCCGCCGTCGCGCGCGTCGACGGATTTTCGGTCCATGAGGTTCCCAGCCAGCATGTAGAGGGCTTTTCCATCGCGGTCTCCGAACAACTTGGAACCATGGCAACCGAGATTTCGCGCGATCTAGCCATCTGCGGTGACTGCTTGGCCGAGATGCGTGACCCGACCAATCGGCGCTACGGCTATCCCTATATCACTTGTACCAACTGCGGTCCGAGGTACTCGGTTATTACTGCCTTGCCCTATGACAGGGAAAATACCACCATGGCTCCGTGGGTGATGTGCGAGGCGTGCTTAGCGGAGTATCGCGATCCGATGGATCGCCGCTTCCATGCCGAGCCGATCGCATGCTGGGATTGCGGGCCCAACTACGTACTTTATAATCTGAATCCCGTCGGCAATTTCGCCCCGACTGACCTGTGCGGCCCGTCGGCAATAGCGGCGGTTGCCGAGCTGCTCAGCGCTGGCGCCATTGTGGCGATCAAGGGGATCGGCGGCTATCATCTTGCCGGCGACGCTAGCAATGAGACAGCCGTTGAAGAACTTAGGCAAGCCAAGTTCCGCAAGGACAAGCCCTTCGCGGTGATGGCCCAAAACCTTGATCGCGTCCAAGAGCTTTGTGTTGTCTCGGGCACCGCTAAAGAGGCCTTGCTTTCGAGCGGCGCTCCGATAGTGGTGATGCCTTCGCGCCTTGAACTGCCGGGCGTCGCGCCCGACTCGGATCAGCTCGGAGTGATGCTGGCCTATGCGCCTTTGCACCACCTCCTCTTTGACGCTGGGGCGCCGAAGTTCTTGGTGATGACAAGTGGAAACAGGTCTTCAGAACCAATTAGCTATCTCGATTCCGACGCTCTTGAGCGCCTGGCGGGAATCGCAACCGCAGTGCTGGTTGGCGAACGCCCGATCGCTCGCCGACTCGATGATTCGGTTTGCTTTGGGGACGGACCTGCGCCGCTCCTGCGGCGTTCCAAAGGCCTTTCGCCCGGCTTTGTTGCCGATATCGGCCATGACGGTACGATCGTCGCGTGCGGCGCGGACCTCAAGTCCACCGTCGCGGTGGCTTTTGGGCACAAGGTGCTGGTGTCGCAATATCTTGGCGACCTCCAGTACCACGAGGTGCAACTATCACATCGTCGTACCGTAGCTGACCTCATCGAGATGTACAAGATCGACCGCTCCTCGGTGCTGCTGTGCGCAGATGCGCATCCGCAGTACTTTTCTGGGGCGCTCGCGCAGAGCTACGCAGAGGAGTTCGGCGCTGGCGAGCCGGTGCGGATCCAGCACCACCGCGCCCATATCGCCTCGGTTCTCGCCGAACATTCCATGTGGGACCAAAACGTGGTCGGTGTCGCCCTGGACGGAACCGGCTATGGCGACGATGCGAGCATCTGGGGCGGGGAATTTTTCGCCGGATCGCTAAGGGGCGGCTTCAAGCGCATCACCTCCATCGGGGAGGGCCGACTGCTTGGCGGCGAAGCGGCGGCGCGCCGTCCGTTGCAGGCTCTGGCGGGATTTCTCCAAGATGAGTCTGCTTGGGGGCTGATGGCAAAAGACGTCTTTGGGATCGATTCGGGGACCTATCGTGTCCTATCCAGCCTTCGAATCTCTGCCAGCGATGCCATCGCCACGACTTCGGCGGGCCGGCTTTTTGACAGCATGGCCGCCATCTGCGGATTTGGCACAACGATGACTTATGAGGGCCAGGCCGCGATGTGGCTTGAGAGTCTCGCACGATCGGCGGTATCTGGGCCGAGCGATTTCACCGAGGGCTATCGCGGGTCTTATCGCTTGGGACTCGATGACATGAGGCGGCTCGACTACGGCGAGATGCTCGCCCAAGCGATCCAAGAACGCCTCGAGGGGGTGGATGTATCCTCGGTCGCAATGCGGTTTCATGTCGGGTTTGGCGAGGCCGTGGCTACGGTCGCCGCCCGCATCGCCAATGAACGCCAATCCGAGGCCGTGGTGCTCTCGGGCGGTGTCTTCCAGAACCGAGTCTTCACCCAAGTTGTCGTTGCGGCCCTCGGGCGATTGGGCCTGTCCGTGAAGATGAATAAGGCTGTTTCGTGCAATGATGAAGGGATCTCGCTCGGCCAGGTCGCCATCGCGGCAGCTCAATTTTCCAAGCTTGGAAGTTCCGCTGTGCGGGAGGCACGCTGATGTGTCTGGGAATACCGGGAATGGTCTCGCGAAGCGAAGTTGGCGATAGAGACTTTGTGGAGGTCGAGATCGCTTCGATCAGGCGGATGGTGCATATTGGCATGCTCGCAGACTCGCCGATCGCGGTGGGCGACTGGTTGTTGATTCATGTCGGTTTCGCTATCGCGAAACTTCCCGAGTCCGAGGCGCTTAGCACCATAGATTTCCAGGCGCGTTCGGGCAAGGACTATCGAGAAGAGCTGGATGCGTTCGCATCACTTATGGAAGGGGAGGACCGGATATGAAGATGGTCGATGAATATAGGAATCCGGAGCAAATTCGGGCACTATCGGCGGGTATCCGAGCCGCGGTTGGTGATCGCAGCTATCGCTTCATGGAGATTTGCGGTGGCCATACCCATTCGATCTACCGATTCGGACTCAACGAGTTGCTGCCCGACAACATCGAGCTGATCCACGGCCCGGGATGTCCGGTATGCGTGCTTCCGATTGGCAAGGTCGACGAGGCCCTGACGCTGACGAATGATCCCCGGGTAATCCTTTGCGCGTTCGGAGATGTGATGAGGGTTCCGGGTTCCAAGGCGTCTCCTTTGGAGGCCAAGGCGCGCGGCAAGGACGTCCGCATGGTGTATTCTCCCCTTGACGCTCTCAAGCTGGCCATAGATAACCCCGACAAGGAGGTCGTCTTTTTTGCCATCGGCTTTGAGACCACCGCTCCCTCGACTGCGCTGACGATTCTGCGCGCTGCTCAGCTCAAGGTGACGAACTTCTCGGTTTTTTGCAACCACGTTACGGTTGGCCCTCCGATCCGTTCGATCTTAGAGAGCGCGGATCTTGAACTGGATGGCTTTATCGGGCCGGGGCACGTCTCGGCGGTCATCGGTACAAAGCCATACGATTTTGTCGCCGAGGAGTTCGGACGCGCGCTGGTGGTTTCGGGCTTTGAACCAGTGGATATCCTCGAATCGATCCTGCTGCTGGTCAAGATGGTAAATCGTGGCGAGGCCTCGATTTACAACCAGTATGTCCGAGCCGTGAAGCGCGATGGAAATCCGGCGGCGGTTGCCGCCATCCAAGAGGTCTTCGAGGAACGTCCCAGCTTTGAATGGCGCGGGCTTGGGTTCATCGAGCAGTCCGCTTATCGGATTCAAAAGAAATATAGGGAGTTTGATGCCGAGGCGCGTTTTGCAATCGCGGAGATCCGTTCCCCAGAACCCGAGAATGCTATTTGCGGTGACGTTCTAATCGGAGCGAAGCGCCCGGAGAACTGTCCGCTGCTTGGCGTCCTATGTACGCCCGAGCAGCCGGTCGGCGCTTTGATGGTCTCCTCTGAGGGTGCTTGCTCGGCCTATTACACCTACGTACACCGCACTCTGGCTGCGGCGAAGGGTTGATGATTCGCATGGATGCAAAGATAAGTTTCATGGATCGCGAAGTCCTTCTGTCCCATGGCGCGGGCGGCAAGGCTAGTCGGCGCTTGATCGAGGGGCTTCTGGTGCCGCTGCTCGCCTCGTCCGAACTGGATCGCCTCGGCGACTCGGCCGTAGTAAAGGTGGGTAGAGACGATGTCGTGGTGACCACCGATTCGTTCGTGGTGAA
>JAJYGZ010000071.1 GCA_021790495.1 Actinomycetes bacterium | reverse complement strand
ACCGCATGTTGGCCCTCGGTATCCCCGTGCGCATTGCCGATCCGGCCGTCCGCACTGCCGCATTTACCGGGACGTATGCCTTCGAACAGGAACGGTGGATCATGGCCACTCCCCTCGACGAGTATCAGGACTGGTTCACGATTCGGTGGGGCCGCGAGGACGACCTGTACCACGCCAGTCGGCGGGAAGATTCTTGGCCAGAAACTCGACAACTTCTGCTCTAAAGGCTTCGGCTTCGTGAGGGTAGTTCATATCCATGGGAAAAAGCTACCGCAAAGCGACGGGGTAGTTCTTCAGTTAAAACGATCCATGTGCGCCAATGGGCGCCGAGGGCTACCGAGATGCGGTGCGAGACTAGTTCTCTTTGGAACCGAAGCGCTTGCGTAGCTTGTTGCCAATGTCCTTGGCATTCGGTGGGGCCTTGACGTTGCTCTTCTGGCGAGAGGTGAGATCGGCCCATCCAGCCTTGCCCAATCGACGCAGGTTGCGCTCAAAGACCACCGCCGAGACGAGCATCGCGGCGAAGCCCGCCCCGCCGAAGAAGACCGAGATCGAAAAAGTAAGGATCGTGAAGGCGAGACCGAGGACAAAGGTGAGTGCGGACCACTTGCAATTCCGACCGGCGTGTTTGTATACCGTCTCTTCGCGCACACGAGCAGCGAAGCCCGGGTCGGACTCGTAAAAATTCTTTTCTATCTCACGCAGAATGTTCTGCTCATGCTCAGAAAGAGGCACGTTCTCCTCCTTAGAAGCCAAACGCACTACCAAATCTCAGTTTCGCTCGACTATTAAGTAACATCCTATACCGCAATATTTCTTTTCAAAAGTCGACTTTTGAGAGTAACACCTTTAGTCGAAAACGATAACCAAAACGCTACATCTCCTTTATTACGGTTTCAAGCAGCTCTTTAGATTCTTTATTCGCTGATTCAAGCAAAATTGCCCTAGTTTCGCCGTTGCCAGCCAAAAGCCGCACCGCGACGGCCGAGCGCTCGTCGCCATGGGGCGCTTGCAGGAGGGCGGCGTCGGCCTCGGGCACCACAAGCGCTGCGATCCCCGAGCCGCTCAGATTTATTGAAATTGCCCCCGCATCCAATAGCGACGCCAGATCGCTCGCCAGCCGGGGCCGCAGATCGGTATGGACTACGACGCTGAATCCGGCCCCGCGAAGGCCCCTTACCAACTCGGTCGCAAAGCTGGCGCGCTCGTGGTGGCCAACGCCCACAACATCGATTCGGTTCATCTGGCTCCCATCTCATTTCTCAATTCACGAAATACCTCTGCCGCGCCCAGACCGACGCGGCGCCCCAGGGCTCGGGCGGTCGAGTCGATCGAGGCCACGACTTGGGCCGCCCGAGCACCGACTTGGGTTTGGTGAGATCGCACTGCTGCCTGCTTGGAATCAAGATACTCCGATATGTCAACCGCCGCCGTCGCCTCCATGGTGCCAGACAAAAGCACCAAGGGGACCCGATGGGGAGCTCCGGCATTGGGAAAGTAGTGAGGAAGGTGGCTGGCCGGAAAGACTGCGTCGAGAACCGCAAACCCGAGTTCGCGGTGGTCGCGGTGGTTGAAATAGGTCGATCCAAAGTAAATCGCTCCAGGATCGTGGCTCATCACGACATCTGGCCGGATCCGTCGCACGATTGCGACCAAGGTCTCGCGAAGCGCAGAGTCATTGACGATCTCGCCGTCCCCGGCCCCGAGCTTGATCACCTCGCTCACGCCAAGTTCGGCCGAAGCGCTCTTTAGCTCAGAGGCGCGCTCGGCAACGAGGGCCGCAGGGTCCATCATCGGGTCGAGCGTCCCCTTGTCTCCCAGCGCCGCAACGACCAAAGTCACGGTAGCTCCAGCGGCGCTCCACTTGGCGATGGTGCCTCCGGCCCCGATGTCAGCATCGTCGGGATGGGCAAAGACGCATAGAACCCGCTTTGGCACATCTGTAATAATTCGCAATCGTTTCGCCCCCTCCCGCTTTGGGTGCGCCCTAGGGCGCTCCTAGGTCTACTCCAATACCCCGAAGTCCGCCAGATTTCGAATTGCCTTGTCGGCAAATTCGATATCAGCGTCATCAAGGTCCTTGTGCGTCACAAGTCGCATCCTCTTGGGCCCGATCGGATTCGCCAGTACGCCAGCGCTCTTGAGCGCGAGCGAGAGGGCATCGACTTGGGGATGATCAAAGGCCACGATGTTGGTCTGGGGAATCTCGAAATCGGAAGCCGTCTCACCAAAGCGCTCCGCTACCGCCGCCGCCAATACCTTGGCCCGCTCGTGGTCCTCAGCGAGGCGATCCACCATGGTGCTAAGAGCCACGATTCCCGCGGCCGCCAGCACCCCCACTTGGCGCATCTGCCCCCCTAGCACTCCGCGCTCGTAGCGGGCCGCCGCGATGAAGTCGGCTGAACCAGCGAGCAAGGAGCCAACCGGGGCGCCCAGCCCTTTGGAGACACAGGTCATCACCGAATCGGCGCCCGAGGCAATCCGCGCCACCGAGACGCCCGAGGCGACCGAGGCGTTAAAGAGGCGCGCGCCATCCATGTGGAGCGGGATCGATCCCACCGACTGAGCGAGGCGATCCAGCTTGGCAAGATCCCAAATACGTCCCCCCGATGGCATGTGGGTATTTTCAATGCAAACAAGTGAGAGCGAGAAGTCCCAATAGCGCTGGGTAGATTTGGCTGCATCCAACTCATCCAGGCCGAATGTGCCGTCGCTGTCATCGAGTAGGAAAAACTGTACCCCGGCGTTTCGCGCCGATCCGCCGTATTCAAAGGCCACCACGTGCTGGTTCGAGCCTGCTGCTACCCAAGTTCCGGGCTTTGTGTGGGTTCGGATGGCTACCTGATTGGCCATTACGCCCGAGGGAAGAAACAGCGCGGCCTCCTTGCCCACCATCTCGGCATAGAGCGCCTCGAGCCGAACGGCGGTGGGATCTTCTCCGTAAAGATCATCGCCAACTTCAGCCTCGGCCATCGCTCTTCGCATCGCATCCGTAGGCTTGGTAACCGTGTCGGATCGCAAATCCACCATGTAGTCGTTCATAACCTTGATCCTAAAGCCCAAAGCTGGGCAAGCGCCAAGCAGAGAACCACTTCATCTAGGGATCGGTCCGCATCCCCTCCCGGTGCTTGAAGTGCTGCGGACCCTTGGAAAACCCAGCCTGCAGGGCAGGCCAAACTAGGCTAGCTCCATGAATGATATCGAGACGAGACACGTTGCATCGGCGACATTTGCCCGCAAGGCACAGCGCTACATCACCGAGACACTCGCCACTCCGGACTTCGCACTTGCGATAAAGACCAAGACTTCGCGCACCGACATGGTCACCCAAGTCGACAAGGCGGTGGAGAACCTACTGGCGGCTCAAATCACCGACGCCTTTCCCGCGGATCGGATCGTCGGAGAGGAGTTCGGGACCTCGGGCGGGGGCGGAAGATACGAGTGGGTGGTGGATCCCATCGATGGAACCACCAATTTCGTCTACGGCTTCCCGGCTTATGCCATATCAATCGCCATTCGAGACACCCAAAGTGGCCAAACCGTCTCGGGCGTGGTGCTCGACTTGGCGCGCGACCGCCTCTATGAAGCCACTCTCGGGGGCGGAGCGATGGCCAACTCGGTGCCGATCCAGGTCACCGACCAAGATCGCCTTTCCAACTCGCTGATCGCGACCGGATTTTCCTATTCGGACGAGATGCGAGTTGCTCAAGGACGCGTCATCGCGGCAATCTTGGGAAACATCCGCGATATTCGCAGAGCCGGCGCGGCCTCGATCGACCTTTGCATGGTGGCCGCGGGAGAACTAGACGGCTACTATGAGAGCGGCCTTTGGCCCTGGGATTATCTGGCGGGTG
>JAJYGZ010000127.1 GCA_021790495.1 Actinomycetes bacterium | reverse complement strand
CAGATATCGATGCCCCAGAGATTAGCGCCGTTTCACTCGCCGTGGCGCGCAATGGAACTGACCCCATATTGACCAATGAAATCTTAGTCGACCCGTTTTGCACCGCAGCGACGCCGACGATAGCCCAGTCTTGGGCCCGGCGGTTGAACTTCTGGAACGACCACCCTCCATGGGTTTTTGGAACCCTGATCTCTGTCAGGACCTCTCCGTCGCGCAAATCGGTCTCTAGGAAGCCTTTGAAGAAGTTGGCAGCGGCAATAGTCCTTTCACCACTGCGGCCCCGAGCGACGATGGTCGCGTCAAGAGCCAGAACAGCGGCGGGTAGATCTGACGCTGCGTCGCCGTGAGCAACGGAGCCTCCGATTGTCCCGCGGTGGCGCACCGACGGATCACCAACGAGCGAAGCCACGTGGGCGAGCATCGGCACCGAAGCCGCCAATACCGCGGAGGTTTCAAGGTCGCGGTGGCGCGTGAGGGCTCCGACCGCGACATAGTCGCCACGATCTTCGATAAACGACAGCTCGGAGAGCCTACCTATATCGATGAGGGTCGCAGGCGACGCCAAGCGCAGCTTCATCAACGGAAGCAGCGAATGCCCTCCGGCAAGGAGCTTTGCGTCCTCGTTGTCGCCTAAAAGCGCGATTGCCTCAGCAACGCTGCTGGCGCGTACGTATTCAAAAGACGATGGGAACATATCGTATTACCCCTCTAACTATCAAAGTATTTTCTTGAACTGTGGCCAGCGCGGTCATTTCTTGGCCGCGTTAATTGCTTCCCAAACCCGTTGTGGAGAAGCTGGCATCTCGATATTGGTTACCCCGAGTGAAGAAAGGGCATCAACGACGCCGTTCATGATCGCCGGCGTGGAAGCTATCGTGCCCGCTTCACCGATTCCTTTAACCCCAAGAGGATTGGTCGAGCTTGGCGTCACGGTATTTCCGAGTTCGAAGAACGGCATCTCCGCAGCGGACGGGACGAGGTAGTCGGCCAAAGTCGAAGACAACAAGTTGCCTCTGGCATCGTAAGACGCCTCCTCGTATAGAGCCTGAGCGATGCCTTGCACGATTCCGCCGTGCAGTTGCCCGTCAATTATCATCGGATTGACCCTGCTTCCGCAGTCGTCGACCGCGACATAGCGGAGCAACTTGACGTGGCCGGTCTCGGTATCCACTTCGACCACTGCGAAATGACTCCCGAATGGGAAGGTGAAGTTAGGCGGATCCCACGAAATCGAAGCTTCGAGATTCGGCTCCATTCCATCGGGGAGATTGTGCGCCGTAAACGCCTCGAACGCGGCAGCGGCAAGGGGAAACGTCTTCTCTGGCGAACCCTTCACGCTGAAAGCGGCGTTCGAGTAGTCAAGATCGTCTTCGGACACCTCAAGCTGATGGGCCGCAATTGCCCTAGCCTTGTCCAGCACCCGCTGCGTGGCGAGATGAACCGCGGTTCCACCGACCGAAAGCGACCGGGACCCGTAAGTATCCATGCCGTATGGAGCTATCGCGGTGTCCGAATGCAACACCTCTATGTCCTCAAGCGGTATGCCTAGTTTGTCGGCAACAATCATCGACCACGAGGTCTCATGTCCCTGCCCATGTGGCGCAGAGCCAGTGACAACCTGGACTTTGGAGGTCGGCAGTATCCTCACCGAGGCGGCCTCCCATCCGCCTGCCCCATAATTGAGCGAAGCCAAGACGCGACTCGGCGCCAGGCCGCACATTTCGACAAAAAACGACAGCCCGATACCAAGGAGTTTGGTGGATCCAGAATCGATACGCCGCTGCTTTTCGGCGAGGAGGTCGTCCATGCCGAGCAACGACAGCGCCTTGTCGAGATTCGCAGCGTAATTACCGCTATCAAACGTCAGTCCAGCAGCGGAGTTGTAAGGGAAGGCTTCGGTGGGAATAAAATTTCTACGCCTAATCTCGACCGGGGAAACTCCGACCTTACGCGCCAAAGCATCCATGGCGCGCTCTATCGCATAGGTGGCCTCGGGACGGCCCGCGCCGCGATAAGCGTCGGTGGGTGTCTTGTTGGTAAAGACCGACGTGCACGAGAACGAGTAGTTGGGCACGTCATAAACGCCGTGGTAGAGGAAGGCGCCCAACAGCGGTATGCCTGGGGTTACCAATTGGAGATAGGCTCCCATGTCCGCAATGAGCTTGACGCGAACCGCGGTCACTTTGCCATTGGCGTCAGCGGCCAATTCGATATTTTGTATCTGGCCTCGCCCATGAATTGTGGCTACCGCATTTTCGCTTCGCTCTTCGGTCCAGCGGACCGGCTTGCGCAGCTTACGGGCCAGCGCCAGGGCTAAAACTTCCTCGGCATATACATTGAGCTTGGATCCGAACCCGCCTCCAACAGAGGGAGCCACGACGCGCAATTTTGTTTCGGACACCCCGACGGTTAGCGCCAACATGACCTTGAGGATATGGGGAATCTGGGTCGCCGAATAGATCGTGTAGTCGCCGCCGAACGGCGCCGGCACTACCACCACCGACCGCGGCTCCATCGCAGCCGGGATTAGGCGCTGTTGCACGTAGCGCTCGGAGATGTGATACGTCGCGGCGGCAAACGCAGCGTCAACGGACGGCTTGTCCGGAATCAAATCCCAGACGTAACTTACGTTGGTTCCCAGATCGCTGTAGATAACATTCGCGTCCGAGACCGAATCCTCGAGTTCGAGCACCGGATCAAGCTCCTCGTACTCGACCACTATCGCCTCAAGCGCGTCTATCGCCGCCTCTTTGCTCTGTGCAATGACGACGGCGACTCCGTCTCCCACGTAATTTACCTTGCCGTTGGCGAGAGGAAAGTGCGCCGGGCTCTTCATGTCGGCGGTGACTGGCCACGCGCATGGCATGGGACCCGCCCAATCATCTTTGAGATCGTCATAGGTATAGACGGCCACGACGCCAGGAGCGCTCTTGGCGGCGCCGGTGTCGATCGAGGTTATCTTGCCATGGGCGACGGTTGAGCGCAGAACCGCCATGTGAAGAGCGCCCGGAATTACCAGGTCGTCTGAAAATTTTGCCTCTCCGGTGAGGAGCTTCGGATCCTCCCGGCGTAGAATTCGCTGCCCGAGGATCCCGTGCGATGTGGGTTGCTCTGTAACCGTCATTTCGTTACGCCTCCGCGCTTGAATTCGCCGCAGCTAAAACCGCCTTGACGATGTTGTGATATCCGGTGCAACGGCATAGATTGCCCTCGAGGCCGTGTCGAACTTCTTCCTCGCTGGGATGGGGATTTTCGCGCAAGAACGACGTGGCCGCCATCACCATGCCTGGCGTGCAAAAGCCGCACTGTAATCCGTGGTTCTCATGAAACGCCTTTTGCATCGGATCGAGATCGCCTCCGGGAGATGCCATCCCCTCAATGGTGGTGATGTCGCTACCATCCGCCTGAACCGCCAATACAGTACAGCTCTTGACCGATTCGCCATCGATATGGACCGTGCAGGCTCCGCACGACGAGGTGTCGCACCCCACATTCGTTCCAGTCAGGCCGAGATTGTCGCGGATGAAATGGACGAGAAGCGTCCTCGGCTCGACATCACGGGTGACGGTATTGCCGTTCACCGTCATAGTGACTTCCATGGAATCCCCCTATTTTGAGACAACGAGCCCAAAACTATCATCATGACGAGGCATTTGCCATTCAAAACCAAGTGGATCATTAACAGAATTTTCATTTTGATGAGATTCTCGCCTCAAAAACATCCCGGCTGCCCACATTTAGCGCCGACAGCCAGCAAAACTAACCGGTTATCGACCCGGGTTCATCTCATGCCCTTTCTGCTGGGGACTCGAACTATGCTTCCTCTGCCTCCCGAGGCGCTCAGGCAATTTGCCGGATG
>JAJYGZ010000294.1 GCA_021790495.1 Actinomycetes bacterium | reverse complement strand
CGCCCTCGCCGAGGCGCTCACCCAGGGAATCAGCCCTTCGAAGATCTTTTACGCCCCAAAGACGATAACCATCCCCGCATCCAACACCCAGCCGGCTTGGAGCGTATCTAACTACGAAGGAGAGCCGTCGGGTTATATGTCGCTCCAGACCGCGACGATCCTCTCGGTAAACACCGTCTATGCCCAGCTCATCAAAGAGATCGGATCATCAAATGTGGTCAAGATGGCCCACGCCATGGGCGTGCGCAGTCCCCTCGCGGCATATGACTCGATCGTTTTGGGTTCGGAGCCGGTGACTCCGCTCGACATGGCGAGCGCCATAGCGACCCTAGCTAATTATGGCACCTACAATCCGCCCTATTCAATCTCAGAAATCACCGATTCGGCAGGAAAGGTAATCTACCAACATCAACCTTCGCCAAGCCGGGCGATTGCGGCTACGGTTGCCGCCACTGAGATCTCGATTCTGCAAAAGGTGGTCACCGAAGGCACCGGCGTCAACGCCAGCTTCGGCCGGCCGGTCGCTGGCAAGACCGGCACCGGGGAGAACTGGGCAGATGCGTGGTTCACCGGCTTCGTACCCCAATTGGCAACCGCCGTTTGGGTGGGATACCCGCAGGGTCAAATCCCCATGACGCCCCCCAACACGCCCATCTACGTGGTTGGCGGAAGTTGGCCGGCCAACGCATTCTCGGCCTATAACGCCGCGGCGTTGAACGGAACGCCGGTGGTGCCCTTCCGGACTGCGGCGTCGTTCGAAAATCCCAATTCCGGGGCATCAAAAGGAATCCCGTCTCCAAATCCAAACGCTCTGTTGAACGTGGTCGGAATGCCGTCGGCTTTGGCGCAATCTACGCTTACCGGGCACGGCTTTAGGGTGAATCTTGAGTTCGCGCCCTCGGGCGAATATCCGCCGGGGTACGCCACCGCCCAGGTTCCCCCAGCGGGTAGCAGCGTCGCCGCGAATGCAACAGTGACCATAACCGTCTCCAACGGCGTGCTTACCTACCCGACTTTGGTCACAGTACCCGATCTGCTCGGTCTCACTGCGAGTGCCGCCGCTCAGGCGCTCGCGTCGATGCAACTGAGCGGAACGTGCCAAGAGCAGCCCTCTCCGCCACCGACGTCATCGGCCCTGGTCGCCAATATGGTCTGGGAACAGTCCCCAACGCCCGGGACACAAGTTGCCCAGGGTTCCACCGTGAGCTGTCTCGCCCAACCACCAAGTTGACGTATCCCCACGGCACCCAGGCGCAGTAGATATACGAACCTCGCCAAAGTGTGAGACTTCACTTGGGTCCTTCGGCGACAATCAAAAGGTGGAACGGCTGGGTGAAGAGGCGAGGGAATCAGAATTATCAAAACTAATTCGAACTCTCACGTAACTCGCCGGCGAGGCCGACCCTTGGACGACGGGCGCACCTGAGCAAACATGGAGCCGCCCGGAAGTCGTCGCTCACGAAAACGCAGGCAAGTTCAACAACTCGGGCGAAATCAACTGGGGAGCAACCGAATGCGAACAGATCCGGTCCGACCAATATCACGGTCTCTGGGCCGTTGGGGCGCCTCGCGACGCTTTGGCGCTTCGTTGTAACGCCGAACTCGTCAAATAGATGGGCGCAACTCGACATTTACCTCTAGCTCAAGCGCAGTTGCGACCCGCTGAAGCGTGGTGAGAGTTGCACCAACCCCACCCGCTTCCAGCCGAGTAATTACCGCTTGACTCGTACCAACCCGTCGCGCCAGATCTCGTTGAGTCAACCCGGCCGCTTCGCGCGCGGCCCGAACACGCTCTCCAACTTCTGACGCCAGCTTCGCCTTGGCATAGGTGCGTTCATATTCCTCGCGCTCTGCATCTGTCATTGCTGCTAGCCGCTCCGCTTTTAGCGAATTCCAATCACTTGTTGTCATTTCATTCTCCTCCTCGCCCACTCGTCCCGTGCTTTTCTTCGATGCACCGCGTCATTGCCGAACGGGCTCGAACTACCTCGGCACGTTCATTCATGCGTTGTTTTCGAAATACCGTCAGCAGTACAATTCTTGGACCCCCGGTTCCGAAGAAAAAAGTAATCCGGTGTGCGATGTGGCAATATCCGAAGCCGAGCTCGAAGAGGCCTTATCCCAGGGCGCGAGAGTGCGACATGCGTAAAGCGGGACCCAAGTCGGCTAATCGGTCGATATGAAACGCGCCCACGGCGAACGCGCTCGCCTGAAGCGTCTCCAACCATCGCGCAACCTCAGGTTCCAGTTCAATTTCCCACACTATTGACATCTTATATGATGTCAATACAGCCATTACCGAAAATTCCGTGTGATGCGTCCATCTAGATTTTTCTATCCGGCAACAATGCCATCACATGGCGAACTTCACTGGATGTCTTGACCTGTTCGCGACGGTCGATCCAAATGTCTTACGCGTTTCACACCTTTGACCGCGACGCGATGGCCTCCGACATGGTGCGACCCGACAGGTAATCACCTGCTTTGTAAACCGCGCGCAATCGCTCGCGTCCAAGTTCACATCACCGCCTGAAACCCATCACCCCTCAGAGCGCTACCACCCCTCGGCGCCGTATCTGACGCAATTCCCCAATCGGGGTTGCAAGAGCGAAAGACGAACCGGCCCCATCTCGCAGCCCGGGCGGCCAGTCTCTCAAAGACCGTCAACGCCGAACTCTCACATCGGACACACAGCGAGAATCCCGATCATAAAATCGCCACTGCTTGTCGGTCCCGTCGGTGATCCCGACCCGCGGCGAAGAGGCAACGTTGGGGTTTGAAGCGGGCATAGACAATAAAAAGATCTCGGCGCCCTCGCCACACAAGTCATACCCCGAATCTTCGCGCCGGGCTTCCACTAGGCGCCCGAGGCGCCCGGGACCGATCGCGCTTTGGCGCTTATCTGTCAGCAATTCTTTCGAAACCGAAATCGCGTATTTGCCATCAAGCGATACCAACGTGGCAATCTCTCCCGCGCGGATCAGCACGCCAGAAGGGCTGTTGGAGGTATCTCCGACGACGTTGACGCAATAGTGGGCGCCATAGCTGAAATAGACATAGAGATGCCCCGGCTCGGCGAACATCGGCGCATTGCGCTTGGTGATCCCCCGATGAGCATGGCTCGCCGGGTCGTCTGCGCCGCGATACGCCTCGGTCTCGGTCACCCTCAGCAACGTGCCGCGATAAAACAGGAAGGTGCCGATCAGCTGGGGCGCCAGCTCGACCGAGTCCCAGCAATAAGCGTCACGCGACAGGCGCGTCACACCGTCAACTTTGCTCAGCTCATCGCTTTGGATCACACCAATTCCCCGCCGACGGGATTGCCACTCACGTTGGAGCGTTGCCTTATCGGAATTGACCGGTCCGGCTAACGCTATCTCGGCAGATCAACCCGACTCGCCAAGATCGCGTCAAGTCTCTTGCAGTCCGCTTCGAGGCGCCCGGCAAAACGGTCTCGCTGCATCTCGACCGCGGCGACTCCTGAGCCTCCCCAGGTAATCCGGCCCCGCAAAGAGGCGCCTGGCTCCAAAAGAGCCGCCGCCTCCCCGCCAAGGAGGGGATGCGCAGATACGAGTTCTTCGAGCGGCACCTGTCGCTCCAACGAGTCGCGCACTAGTCCGCCAACTACCGCGTGCGCCTTGCGAAACGGCATCCCATCTCGCACCAGGAACTCGGCCAAATCGATCGCGCATAGGAGAGGCGAGTCGGCGGCTTTTTTCATCCTTGCGAAGTCAAAGCTGGCGCTCTGGAGCATCCCGCTTATCGCGAGCAGGCCGCGGCTCGTCTGAGCGAGGGAGTCAAAGAGGGGCTCCTTGTCCTCTTGGAGATCGCGATTGTAAGAGAGCGGCAAACCCTTGAGCGTG
>JAJYGZ010000078.1 GCA_021790495.1 Actinomycetes bacterium | reverse complement strand
CAAGCGCGACATCCAGTTCCTCTATCGCGAAAATGATGACTACATCTTCATGGACAACGTCTCCTATGAGCAGCTCCAAGTAAATTCCGACGAACTCGGAGTGGCGGCTAACTTTATGAAAGAGGGAGACACCGCGTCAATATCGACCTATGACGACGTCGTCGTCGCGGTTGAACTGCCCGCCTCGGTGGAACTGACAATCGCCGCGACAGAGCCGGGCGTGCAAGGCGACCGGGTTTCGGGAGCCCGCAAGCCCGCCACGCTCGAAACCGGTATCGTGGTGCAAGTTCCGCTCTTCGTCGAACAAGGCGAGAGGATCAAAGTGGACACCCGCACCGGTGAATATATAACCCGAGCATGAGCGCCGCCAAGGGGCCCGGAACCAAAAGGCGGGCCGGAGGCACCACGACATCGTCACTAACACGTCGCCAAGCCCGCGAGCGGGCGGTATCAATTCTCTACGAAGCCAAAATCAAATCCATCTCGCCGACTCAAATTGTCGAGTCCGAAGGCAAAAACGTAGTTGACCCCCTCACCATGTACCTTATCGAAGGCGTCGCCTCGGCAACCGACGACATCGATGAAATGATCGCAAGGCTCAGCACCTCATGGGAATTCGACCGCCTCGCCGTTGTCAACGTATGCATCTTGGAGCTCGCAATATTCGAACTCCTTGACGGGCGCAACAAGCCAGCAGTGGTAATCAATGAGGCGGTAGAGCTCGCTAAGACCTTCTCTGAGCCAGCCTCAGCACGATTCGTAAACGGCGTTCTCTCCTCGATCAAGGACGAGTATTTAAAATCTGACAGCCCCCCGGTCCTTCCCTCACCCGAGACAGCCGAGACATCGGGATAGGAACGAAAAGCGCATCACGCGACTAGTGCTCAAGCGGGACATTGCCGCCTGGGACTCAAGACGGCTCTAACCTGAAATAATTGACGCGGGGTAACTCTTGATAGTTATCAAGCCCAGAGTTTGCTTGGGCACGGAAAAAATCTTTGCATCCGCATTCATGATCGCCTGAGCTTTAGCGGCCAGAAGGTCCATTTCGGTCTGTCTTTTGACCAGGTCACTGCGAATCGAGGCATCCCTAGGATTTGCCATCAACCCCTTGAGGTCATTGATCACCGCGGCCGCATTCGGAAAGGCCCAGGAGTCCAGGCTATCGATGGCGGGACGAATTTGATAGTTGATGAGAATATTGGGGATATTGATCGATGCGAGGTCGAGCAGATCGCTATTGCCCACCGGTGTGCAGTTCGGCTCTGCCTGGGCGAGGATTCCCGAAGCGGTGGAGACGTCATGGCTCTGCCCGCTCAATATCTCGCTAACCGCGGTGATAGAACTCGCAAGACCGGAGTTGCATGATTGGGGACCAGAATAGAGCTGCGACTGCACCAATGCGTACTGTGTGGCGCGATCGGCAGTCGTGGTACCACGGGGAAAGTCCGAAACCACAATTATTGCCAAAACCAGTACCCCGATCGCAGCCAAAGCCCAGGTGCGGAGGTACCATGGCTTTTGGTCAGGGGCAAATACTGTTGGACTGGCTCTCAAGACGAAACCTCATATTGCATAGTCGCCGCTACAAACCCGGCTCTTCGTATCCCATAGACTAGCGATAAGTACTGACAAACTTCGCTAAAATACCCGAACCTATTTAGCACCCGCATCGATGTCCGCGAGCAGACCCGAAACAGCCATCGCTGCGACCTTAAAACCAAGGATGCCAAGGCCGACGATCGCTCCGTTGGCTACCGGCGAGACAACCGAGCGATGCCTCCAAGGCTCGCGCCCATACACATTGCTGAGGTGCACTTCCAGCTTCGGGCCGGGAAACATCGCCAGCGCGTCCGCGATGGCATACGAATAGTGGGTAAACGCACCAGGATTAACTACTATCGCCTTAAACGATCCGATCGCCTCGTGGATAGCTTCGATGAACTTGGCCTCGGAATTGGTCTGAAAAACGGCAGCCGAAAGAGCAAACTCCGCCGCCACAGATTCGCAGTAGCGTGAAAGATCCTCAAGAGTCAGGGTTCCATAAATTTCTGGCTCACGCCGACCAAGCTGATCGAGGTTGGGGCCTAAAAGAAAGATTACGTCACGCACGTGTTCGAAGCTAACTCCTCAATGGCGATAAATACGCCGCAACGTCACAACTGAGCCCTAAAAACTGCGGCTTATTTCCTGGGCCAACTTCGCATTGACTCGATAGCCCTTTGGATCTCGGATCCCGAAATGCCCGAAACTACTTCCAGGCTCCCGAGACGATCCGCCAGCACGAAGGTTATCGACCCGCGCGCCTTTTTATCACGAGCCAAATAAGCCATCACGGCATCGGCCGTGACGCCGCTCGGGAGGACGCTCGAGAGTGCGAATCGATCAACCACTTCATAGTGGCGTTCGACTTCCTCGACATCGATTCTGCCCAGCACCAGTGCGAGGTGCGCCGCAAACACAAGACCCAGAGCGACCGCCTCGCCATGATAAAGGTAGCCGATGGCACCCGAAATACCCAGGGCCTCGATGGCATGCCCCATGGTATGTCCGTAGTTGAGCATCGCTCGCTCTGCGCCTTCGCGCTCGTCGCCAGCGACGTAGCGCGCTTTGATCTGGACACATCGAGTCACCGAGCCCACCATGTCAGACATATCGAGTTTGCCCGAACCGAGAAATTCGTACTTGGCCATCTCGCCAAAGCCACTACTCAACTCTCGGTCCGCCAATGAACTCAAGGTCTCGACATCGCATACGACTGCGCTCGGCTGCCAAAAAGTACCTACCAAATTCTTTCCAGTGCTAAGATTAACGCCGGTCTTGCCACCGATAGCGGCATCCACCTGGGATAGTAGAGTGGTGGCGACATTGACGTAGCGGATTCCCCGGAAATAAATCGAGGCCACAAAGCCGGCAAGATCGCTTACTACCCCACCCCCGAGGGCCACAATGGCGTCGGACCGCGACAATCCGAAGGCGGCAACCTCCTCCAAAAGATCCTGAACCACTTCGAGCTTCTTCGCAGCCTCCGTCGGGGGAACCAAGAGCACCTTCGATGGGCGGGGCGCGAAATCAAGCGCGTATGGAACGGACTCCTGAGTGACGACCACGACCCTCCGAGCGTCGGGCGGCAACAAAGATTCCACCGACCCAAGGAGATTCTCGCCAATTAATACCGGGTAGGCACCGCCGGGTACCTCGACCATCACCTTATTCAAGCTTGACTCCGTACCCTAGGATCAGAAGCTGGCGCGCTTGGGCCCGGCAAGATGGAAATCACCAGTTCGCGGAGGCGCCCACAGAGCTCCTCCCACGACAGATCTGGACCGAGCACGTAATCCGACAGCGCAAGATACCGCGGGTGCCTTTGCTCGTATAGCTGAGACACTCGCGACAAAAGATCCGCGCCGCGAAGCAGTGGCCTCTTAGCTCGCTCCTCGGAGTCACTGAGAGCTTCAGCCAAAGTGGCAGGCGTTGCCCAAACATATATTACCGTCGTCGATGCACGCAGCACCGAGAAACCTCTTTCATCGGCCACTGCGGTACCACCGCCTAGAGCAATGATCGCGGACTTGATGCGGGGGCGACCAACGAGGTCTTGAAGCACTTGAAATTCAAAAGTGCGAAAACCGTCCTCGCCGAGATCCGCAAAGAGTTCCGTCACGCTCTTGGATGCTCGTGCGCAGATCTCGTCATCAAGGTCGAAAAACTCAAGATCGAGTTGCGACGAAAGCAACTTCGCCAAAGAAGACTTTCCCGAGCCCGGCATGCCGGTGAGAGCTATAAGTAACCCTGAGCCAGCCTTTGGTTCTCCAGGGGCGAGCCCCTTAGGCATTCCCCAACGCTCCAGATGGCGTCGACCCTAATGATTGTAT
>JAJYGZ010000014.1 GCA_021790495.1 Actinomycetes bacterium | reverse complement strand
TTCTCGGCTTGGAGGACGCAGAGTTGCTCGAAAGAGTCGGAGGGCAAGCTGGGATTCCCGCGCCGGCCACAGATGTCAGTCTTCGGGCCGATAACGGTGAGGAAGTGCCATGGGATGGGGAAACGATGGGCAACCTTTACGTGCGGGGCCCTTGGGTTATCGACTCGTACTTACACGGCGCGGGCGAGGAGGCATTTGACGGCGGCTGGTTCAAAACCGGCGACGTTGCGATCGGATCGCCCGACGGATACTTCGTAATTGCCGATCGGACAAAGGACCTCATAAAGTCCGGCGGGGAATGGATCTCCTCGGTTGATCTCGAAGGGGCCCTGATGGGACTTCCCGGCGTTGTCGAAGCGGCCGTGATCGCCGTCGCCGATGACCGCTGGCAAGAACGTCCGTTGGCTTGCATTGTCGTGGCCAAAGGCGTCGAAATCACCCTCGAAGACGTCCGGAAGTACCTCTCGGATGCCGGATACGCCAAGTGGCAGCTCCCGGATCGAATCGAGATCATCGACCAAGTTCCCCGAACCAGCGTCGGCAAGTTCGACAAGAAGGTTCTGCGCACCAAGTTCAGCTCATAGCAGCTAATTACGTTCCCAGATAGCTCGCACAAACCCGAGAGGTCCAAGAAGCGCTCCGGACACGCCAGCCGAAGCCGCTAATTCGCCTGGCCTGTATGCTTGAAAAGCTCAATGGATCCAACTCTTTACTTCAAGTCGATCGAAGAAACATCCCCCTTAGCACTAATTGAGTACTCGACGGGGCGAATATTTAGGACCACACGCACCCTTGGCTTGGGCGATTGCGCGTCCGATGGAATTCTCCGCTTTGACGCCGCGGCAAGAATTACCCAAGACATCGCGTCGCAAGATCTTGCGGATTCCGGCGTCGCCGACGAAGGCGTCTGGGTGGTACGAAGGACCCACATCCGTTTCAAAGGCGCTCCAAGATACCAAGACCGCATCGCAGTCTCGACCTTTTGCGCCGGAGTTGGCCGAGCATGGGCGCAAAGACGAACCACGTTGGAATCACCCAACGGAAGGGTTGAGGTGTCATCACTGTGGGTTCAAACCGACCCCATGAGTCGATCGCCAAAAAGTTTGTCGAGCAACTTTCACCAGATCTTCGGACCATCGGCCCGCGGGCGCAGCACCGGAGCGCGTCTCGAAATTGCCGAGGGTCAGGAGTATGAGACCTTCGCGTGGCCACTACGCGTCACCGACATCGACGTGCTCGGGCACCTAAACAATGCCGCTTACTTCGAAGCCCTCGAGCAGATTGCCCACCGTAACGATTGCGTCCGTGCCGACGTTGCGGTGGTATTCGCCCTAGCCGAGTATCGCGAAGGCGTGAATTCTGGCGAAGAAGTTGAGCTACACATCTCTCATCAGTCGCCGCACGGATTCCAGCTCGATTTCATATCGATGGGCAAAAACCAATGCTCGATCGTCTGGGGCACAGAGGAAGATCCGAGCCGCTAAATTACGAAGGACCGGGCGAGTTCGACGTCGATCCGGCGCGGTCCGTCGCCATCTCCGGGAGTCTCCAGCACGACGTCGGTCGAGACCAGCAAGGGATGGTTGACCAGACCGGCTAGAGCATCGATTCCGATTTCTCCCTCGCCAAGGTTCTCATGCCTATCGACATGGGCTCCTAATCGAACTTTCGAGTCGTTGAGATGGATGCAGCGCAATGCTCCTGCCGGAAGAACCGAATAGATCTCGTCCGCGAAGGCTTTTACGCCGTCGGCGCTTAGGTAGTCGAACCCTGCGGCGAAGAGATGCTGCGTGTCAAGGCACATTCCCAATCGGCCTCCGGAATCAACCCCGCCAAGCACAGCGGCGATCTCCTCCAGCGAAGATCCCACCGAGTCGCCAGCGCCAGCGCTGTTCTCTATCAGCAAGTCGACGCCTTCGCTCACGTCCAACGCTGCCTGAATTGCGCCGCGAACCTGGGGGAGCTGGGCCATGAACCCGGCACCGCGATGACTCCCCACATGTAGCACAACTGACGAGATGCCAATAGAACCCGCAAAATACATCGTTTCAGCGAGAAGGGTCGACGACTTTTCGTAGAGGTCAGCTTCCGGGGTAGCAAGGTTGATCAAGTAGCTCGCGTGGCTCACCACGCGCTCCACCCTCGTCGCCACGGCACTAATTGCATCGGCGACACCTTCAAATCCAGCCAGCGATATTCGTTGGGCTTTCCAACCCCGCGGAGAGTTGCTAAAGATCTGTACGATTTCGGCCCCAATATCGTCGCCGCGCGCAATCGCCTTCCCGAGTCCACCGGCTGCTGAAACATGACCGCCTACAAGTCGTCTTCCAGTCGTTCCCAAAACCGTCTGCCTTTCCCAACTCGCCTGAATTCGCATTAGCTAAAATTCTGAAACTGACCCCGCAGTCATGACGCGGGGACTTAATAATGCGCTGGAGAATTCTCGGCGAGATCGCACGCGTAGTCCAAGAAGAGATCGCTGAGCTGCTCGCGGCTGAGTTTTACCACGGAAGTCGGCGTACCAGCGGAGATCCAGACCGATTCCAACTCGAACAACCCTTGATCGACAAAAAGTGCGATACCGGTTGGAACAACCAACGGCGAAACACCCCCCACCGGATAAGAAGTTCGCTCAAGCACGACCGCTGGCGCGGCGACCTTGAGCGACTGGTCTCCAGCAGCTACCCTGAGCTTCGCTAAAGAGACCCTGCGCGCGGCCGAAATTACCACGAGAGCCGTCGAACTGGCCGAGGCGAAGACCACAGACTTTCCGATTGCTTCTACCTCGACTCCAACTGCCTCGGCGGCCTGGATCGAACTAGCAGTCGGCGCAGTGGCCACAACGATCTCCGCCGTCGGCAAACGAGCCACCAAAAAGCTCGAAACAGCGTGGTTTATCACTAGCGGGTCCGATCTGAAGGCAAAATGCTGTCGCACCCATGACGTCGACAGCGAAGCGGAAAAGTACTCATGTCAGCGACAATCGCTTTATGCTACTCTAAGGCGTCCATTGTCTGGACGAAATCAATTTGCGTCGCCACGGCATAATCGTGTCGGCAAAGCTAAAACTGGAGAGTCGGTTAGACAATGTCGTCGCGATTGGAACTAGAACTCACGAGCGAAAAACCCGATGGAAATTGGACCTGGCGTAAAGCTGGGGCCAAGGCGCCTAAGGGAATCCTTCGGGGCAGCCTTCTTTACGAGGGCGCCAAAGTTGGAGATGTCGTTCGAGCCGACGTCACATTTGAGATTGACGGCATCTTCGTGGACGCTGTGTTGCCGCCCCAAAAGCGCGACGAATCACGCGCCTCCATTATTGAAATTGTCCCTGCCCCACGATCGGCGCCCCAACTCACCAACGTGGAATACGCGCGCAAACAGCGGTCAAGGTCAAACGACCGAGCGGATTCCGGCGAGCGGAGCAGATCCGATCGCAAGCCGACAACCGAGAGGCGACGACCCGACCGGCCAGCCCGTAGCGAAGGTGGGGATAGAAGGCCGCGACCGGTGGATGAGCACGCCAAAGAACATCGATCGGGCGAAGGTACGACCTCCGAACCCAGAGTCGAGCGCCGTCCGGACAACAGGCGCAAAGGCCCAGAATCTCGGCCCGAAACCGTAGCCGCGGCGCCACGTTTTACGCGTCTCAACCCGGGTCACAAGCATCGGAACATTTTCTTGGCCGAAGTGCCCGAAGAGCATAAGTCCATTGCTGAGCAGCTGGTCAATGGTGGTCTTCCCGCGGTTCGCACAGCTATCGCAGAGCAGAATAAGGAATTGGCAAAAGAGGGAAAAGTCCCGATGCCAGCCGATCCGATTCTCAACATCGCAGAAGGAATCCTTCCTGGACTTGAGCGAGCGTCGTGGCACGACCGCGCCGACGCCGCACTAGCGATATCG
>JAJYGZ010000032.1 GCA_021790495.1 Actinomycetes bacterium | reverse complement strand
GTGGGGCAGCTGCGAAAGCACCTTGGCGATGGTGTCGGCAGTCCGGTCGTGCAGGATGCGCTGGAAAAATCCTGGATAGATCCGTCGCGGCAAAAGCACCGTCACCTCGGCGTCGCCCGGCGCGACTGCCTCGACCACGACATCGAGAGCGGCGCGGCGCATCCGGCGATCGGCGCATTCCACCACTTCCAGGTCGATTCTCCGCACCCCGAGGCGGGTCCAATCGTCCTCGAGCTTGCGGGCTTCCTTGGGGTCAAGCTCGATATGCACCGCCCGGATCTCATCGGGAAATAGCGTGCGCGCGTATTGGAGAGCGCGCGCAGTGGCCAGGTCGAGGGTCTCGACAAAAAGGATCACCTTGTGCTTTCGCAAAACCGGAACTTCGCACGCAACGGTAACGTCGGTTTCGAGCTGGCCTTCCTCGGCCACGTACTGGCGATTAAGCCTGATAAAGGTAAAAACCAGAATTGGACCGACCACCACGACCACCCAGGCGCCCTGGGTGAACTTGGTAACCAAAAAGACCACCACGACGATTCCCGAGAGGACTGCGGCTATGGCGTTGACGGCAAAGCCCTTCTTATAGCCGGGTTCACGCACGCGGAGGTGGTACTTGAGCATTCCGGTGCTGGCCATGGTAAAGCCGGTGAAGACGCCGATGGCGTAAAGCGCCACTAAGGACGAGACGCGGGCGCGAGTTCCAACAAGCAAAAACTCCGACACCACGGTAAGAAGGATTATGCCGTTGGAAAATGCCAGACGATGGCCACGTCGGGCCAGCTGGCGCGGCAAAAACGAATCCTCGGCCGCGAATGACACCAGGAAGGGAAACCCGTTGAAGCTGGTATTCGCCGCGAAGATCAAAATGAGATACGTCGAGACCTGCAGCAAGTAGTAGAGAACCCTTCCAGCGATGCTAGGTCCATACACCTCCTGGGCGATCATCGAAATCACCGTCGGCGTACCGCTCAGAAATGGAATCGGATGAATGTAGGTGGATAAGTAGGACAAGCCAAAAAAGAGAACCCCAAGCACGCTGGCCATTGCTACCAGCACTATCCGGGCGTTTCTCCATTGAGGCGTCCGAAAGAGACTTACGCCGTTGGATACGGATTCGATTCCGGTCAACGCGGTGCCGCCGTTGGCAAATGCCTGGAGAAAGATAAAGAGCGAAGCGCCAAGTAAAAGTCCAGAACCTCCGCGCCCCAGTGACAAAGCTCCGGCTGAGTGCGACGGCAGCGTGTGGAGATGATGGCGGAGCGCCTCAAAAGTTCCCCAGCCAAGCATCACAAACATATTGAGAATGAAAAAGTATGCCGGCAGGGCGAAAAGCCGCCCCGCTTCGCGAATCCCTCGGAGGTTTCCGAACGCCAGAAGCGCCACGAAAACTACCGATAGGACCAAGTTATAGCGAGCAAGAAACGGCAGCGCCGAGGTTATCGCGTCGACTCCCGCTGCGACCGACAGGGCCACGGTGACCGTATAGTCGATCATGATCGCCACCGCGGCGATCTGGGCGATGCGAGGTCCGAAGTTGTCGCGCGCGACAACGTAGGCTCCGCCCGCCTTGGGATATGCCTTGACGACCTGGAAGTATGAGGCGGCTACCGCCGCCAGAATCACCAGAATCAATACGCTGACTGGCAACACCAAGGAGAAGGCGGCAATCCCTACGACCGGAATCAGAACTGTAAGAATCTGCTCGGTAGCATAAGCGCTTGAGGAGATCACGTCCGAAGAGAGAACCGCCATCGCAGTAGGGTTCCCGAGGCGTTCACCCTTCATCTGTTCGTTGACGAGCGGGGGCCCTAAAAAGCGGTTCTTAAGTCGATAGAGGCGGGTCTCGGGGATGTCAAACGACCCCAGAGGCATCATCGCCTCGGGTTGAGCCTGGACTCCGCGCGCCCCAGAGAACCGAGGAGACCCCTCCCCCGTGGACACCTCTTTTGATCCCGAAGGTGTGCGCGCCTTGTCGGCAGCACTTTCACTCAATGTAAACGGCCTCCGCACACAGTCGCAAAACCTACACTATAGCCACGGACGAGAGATCCGCCCAAGCGCCCGCTGCGGGCCTAATGACTTAGCCCTAGTGGCGTGCCTAGGAGTCCAAATGGAATCATCAGGTGATATGACGTGCATGTAATCGTGGTCGGATGTGGTCGGGTCGGCTCCGAACTGGCAACGCGGCTTTCGCTCGAGGGGCACTCAATTGCGATCATTGACAAACACCCCGCGGCATTTCGCCGCCTGACCGACAAATTTACCGGCCGGACTGTCGAAGGCCTCGGGTTTGACCGCGAGCACCTCGAACTGGCCGACATAAAAAAGGCCGATGCCCTCGCCGCGGTAACGAGCGGAGACAACTCCAATATCCTCACTGCTCGAATCGCAAAAGAGACCTACCAGGTCGCCAAAGTCGTGGCAAGGATCTACGACCCTCGACGCGCCGAAATCTATCAGCGCCTCGGAATCCAGACTGTGGCCACGGTGACCTGGACGACCGACCAGGCGATGCGCCGCCTTCTCGATAAGTCCGCTCACCCGGATTGGACAGACCCCAATGGCCACGTCGTTCTGGTAGAGCGCAGCATCCCGCCACACCTGGCCGGAAAGAAACTTAATCGTCTCGAGAGTATTGAGGGTGTAAAGCCGGTCCTTATCACCCGAGGAACCTCCACACGCCTCTATCGCTCCGAACTAGTAGGCCAAGAGGGCGACATCATGCACTTTATGGCCGAACGCGACGCCATTACCAGGCTGGATTTGGCCCTCATCGGCGAGGAGCGATAACAAGATGAAAGTTGTGATAGCTGGAGCAGGAAGCGTCGGCGCGTTCATCGCAGAGGACCTGCAACTCGCAGGACACGAAGTCTTAGTAATCGAGCAAGATATCGATGAAGTCAAGAAACTCCGCGACCACATTCCATGCCAGTTCGTCGTGGCCGACGCGTGCGAAGTATCGACGCTACAAAGCGCCGGGCTGGCGGATGCCGACGTGGTAGTGGCCGCCACCGGAGACGATGAGGACAACCTGGTGATCTCGCTCCTTGCCAAGCAGGAGTTCATGGTCCCGCGCGTCGTAGCGCGAGTCAACAACCCGAAGAATCACTGGCTCTTCAACAAGACCTGGGGCGTCGACGTCTCGGTATCGACACCGCACCTACTTTCTTCGCTGGTCGAAGAAGCCGTTTCGGTCGGATCACTCGTGCGCCTGCTCTCATTTGAAAAAAGTGGAGCGCGCCTGGTGGAGGTCACCTTGGCGGACGACTCTCCCGCGATCAACGTGGAGATCGCCAAACTCGGCTTGCCCAAAACGTGTTCGATCGTGGCGATAATAAGACGCGAAAACGTGATAGTTCCCCGCGGCGATACGCTACTTCAAGATGGAGACGAGGTCGTCGCCCTGGTAACCGAAGATTCCGAAGTCGAGTTGAAGGGAATCCTTGTCGGAGCTGGCGCTCTCAAGAGATAAAGCACTGTCGGCCCGTATCGGCCCCCGACCCGCTTAGGACATCGAATCGATCGACGAGGCGCACACTTCGGCCCATGAAGCCAGCGGCTTTCCAAACCTGGAGCCAAGTTGTCTCCAACAATCAAGCTGGGCGGCAGCTTCGTCCCGTATCAACGCCACCGTCGCGACCGGGTCTTGATCGAGCATCGACGAGACGATAAAGCGCCGGGTCCCGATCCTTGGCGCGAGCCCGTATTGAGGAGCCTTGCTAAAGAGAAGCTTTCGGGTAAGCACGAAGCCACTCAAATAAGGGGATATCAGCAGCTCGGCGAGGGACAACTCAGCTGCGTCCGCTGCGCCGAGCCGAGTAGCAAAGACCTCGGGATTCCAACTCCAATCCTTGAGACCCAGCTGGTCGAACTGAACTTGGAGCACCTCAAGCAGCGCTTCTGACCACGGGGCG